>CAYPSH010000106.1:0-5632 GCA_964413445.1 uncultured Acetatifactor sp. | reverse complement strand
GTGAAGGAGATAAATGAGTTGATCAACAGGGAAGATATGCTGGAACTGACCAGACGCATGAACGCATCGCGCACGAATTTTGTCAGGATCGCGGGGGCGTACATAGATGAGGAGGGATATGTTGACGGAACCTTTAACACCAGCTTTCTCTCTCTTAAGGGAGAGGAACGGCAGAGATGTCTTGCAATTGCCAGAGAGGTGCTGCAAGCCGAGACAAACAGGGAACTGAGATCGTACAGGATACCGGGAATGAGGCCGGATTCCGTCTGGCAGATGCTCTATGCCATACGGGACTGCGGATTGAAGAATGATGCATTGCTTTTGAACCTGTATGAGATGATCGCAGAAAGGTATCCGTCTGGCAGGGCCTATGCCATATATATTTATTACGGCGTCTACGATGTCCCCGTCAAAGCGTCGGATAAGGAATGGCTGGAAGGCTCGGAAGAGGTCTATGCGTACCTGATAGCGGCGATTTCTCCGGTTGATGCCGACCAGATTCCCCGGATGCCGGAGGCCGGATTCCTTTATCCGGCGTTTGCGGACCGGAGCACGGATCTGGGACACATCAATGTGTTCCGGAAGGGCGGAATCGGTGAGATAACGGGGCTTACCTGATCAATCCCCTTCCCTGTCCTTTGGCACTGTCCAGATGCACTCGTTGATGTGGTAGGTGATCACGACAGGCTGCAGGAAGTCTCCGACGATCAGCTTGCAGTGAAAATCCATCAGATTGGAAAACTGGCATCGCACCCAGTAGGAGGCCACCTTGCAGGTTTCTCCGTTGATCCGCACGTAAAGCGGCTTAACATGTCCGTCATCGCTGAAAGAAGCAATCACCTGCAGGATCGTGACCGGCATATAGTCGTGGGAGTTATGGGATATGATCTGGCTCATTCTGACTGCTCCTTTCCTTAATTAAAAAGCAAACACATGTTTGGATAGTCCTATTATACACGAACGTACGTTCTGATGCAAGAGAATAAAGTTTCAAGAGAAAGCAAAGGAGGATATGAACATGGCTTTTCTTCAGGTAAATTTATTATCCAAAGCATTGATGCGCACTGTGCCGGTGAATGTGATTCTGCCGGTGGACAAAATGACACCCCCGGGGAGCCCTGTGAGGGAGGATAAGCCCTATAAGACGCTGTACCTGTTGCACGGCATTCTGGGCAACTACACGGACTGGGTAAACGGTACAAGAATCCAGCGGTTTGCCGAGGAGAATGACCTTGCTGTGGTCATGCCTTCCGGCGATAATGCTTTCTATGTGGATCAACCGGCATCAAATAACAATTACGGAGAATTTGTCGGACATGAACTGGTAGAGCTGACCAGAAAAATGTTCCCCCTGTCCCATGAGAGGGAGGACACCTTTATCGGCGGGCTCTCCATGGGAGGATACGGCGCGCTGCGAAACGGTCTGAAGTATCATGACACTTTCGGCTATATCGTATCATTGTCCGCTGCGCTGGTGTTTGACGGGATAGAAAAGCGGACGGATGATGCTTCGTTTTTTGCGGCGCGGCGCGACTACGCCGAGAGCTGCTTCGGCAGACTGGAAGAATTTGCGGAAAGCGATAAAAATCCGGAATATCTGGTGCGGAAGCTGAAAAAAGAGGGTGTTAAGATGCCTGCGATCTATATGGCATGTGGGGATGCGGACAGTCTGCTCGGCGCAAACCAGACCTTTGCCGACTTCTTAAAAGACGAAGGCGTGGATGTTACCTTCGAGGTGGGACCCGGAAACCATGAGTGGGATTTCTGGGACACCTATATCAGAAAAGCGATTTCCTGGCTGCCGACAGAAAAAAGAGGACTCGGCATCAACAGCGGAAATATCGGAAAGGAGTAAGTTATCAAATTTCATGCGCTCAGATACGAGCGCATGGTCCTTAGGGCGCTTTTTTCCAGGCGGGAGACCTGGGCCTGGGAGATGCCGATGGTCCCGGCTACCTCCATCTGGGTCTTGCCCTCAAAAAAGCGCAGAGTGATGATCTCATGCTCCCTTTCCGTCAGATGCTTCATGGCCTCGCTCAGGGAGAGGTGCTCCACCCAGTTTTCCTCCTTGTTTTTCTTGTCGCTGACCTGATCCATCACGTACAGAGTGTCTCCGCCGTCTGTATAGATGGGCTCATAGAGGCTCATGGGATTCTGGATGGCATCCAGGGCATAGGCGATTTCCTCCTTGGGGATACCGATCTCGCCCGCAATCTCTTCGATGGTCGGCTCCTTCATATTTTTCCGGGTGAGGGTTTCCCGCGTGTAAATGGCCTTGTAGGCGGTGTCCTTTAAAGACCGGGACACCCGGAGGGCGCTGTTATCCCTGAGGTAGCGGCGGATCTCCCCGACGATCATGGGAACTGCGTAGGTCGAAAACTTCACATTGAGAGAGGAGTCAAAATTGTCGATGGCCTTGATCAGGCCGATGCAGCCGATCTGAAACAGGTCATCCACATTTTCGCTGCTGGAGGAAAAGCGTTTGATGACGCTCAAGACCAGGCGCAGATTTCCCTCAATGTAGGTCTCTCTGGACTTTGTGTCCCCAGCCTCTATCTGCTGAAAAAGCTGTTCCTTTTCTTCCGCCTTAAGAAGCGGAAGCTTTGCAGTATTGACACCGCAGATCTCAACCTTTCCCTGTATCATCCGGCCACTCTCTCCTTTTTTTCTTTTATTTTCCGTGCCGTCCAGAGCCATCCGCAGACAAATACAGGACTCTGGACTTTCATGAGGTTAGTATGTGCGGGGGAAGAAAAAATATTCCGTCCGTGTTCTGGAAAGGCTGATCTTTTCATATAGTGTGGAAAAACAAAAAAGGTGTATGGCGTGACGTTTTCAGAACTGAAAAGCAAAGATGTGATCAATGTGAAGGACTGCAAAAAGCTGGGAAAGGTCTGTGATCTGGACTTTGATGAATGCAGCGGATGCATCAGGAAGATCATGGTTCCCGGGGGAAACAGGATACTGAATTTTCTAAACTGTGAACCGGATATAGTTATACCGTTTAAAGACATCAGGCAGATCGGACCGGACATTATTCTTGTTGACATTCACTGTTGATTCATGTATTATTAATAATAAATATCTGGTGTTTTTTAATAGTGGGAGCCGCAGGTGCGGCAGAAGGCGAGGCAGATATGAAATGTCCTTTTTGCAGTCACGAAAATACGCGGGTGATCGATTCCAGACCGGCTGAAGATAACAATTCCATCCGCCGCCGTCGTGTGTGCGATGAGTGCGGCAAGAGATTTACCACCTATGAAAAGATTGAGACGATCCCTCTGATCATCATCAAGAAGGATAACAACAGGGAGACCTACGACCGCTCCAAGCTGGAGGCCGGTGTGCTCCGGGCCTGTCACAAGAGGCCTGTCAGCGCACAGCAGATCACTTCCATGATCGATGAGGTGGAGACGGAGATCTTTAATCTGGAGGAGAGGGAGATCCCCAGCCAGGTCATCGGAGAGCGTGTGATGAACAAACTGAAGGATCTGGATGCGGTGGCCTATGTCAGATTTGCCTCCGTCTACAGGGAGTTCAAGGATGTAAACACCTTTATGGACGAACTGAAAAAGATGCTGAATTAAAGGAAAAAGTTTGTCTGTCGGGCTGTCAAAGCCGGAGAAAGCCATAGAATAAGCTGTGACCGGGAAGCTGCGTATCAGAGGATATGCGGCTTCTTTTTTGCGGCGGTGCACCCGGTGTGCGGCAGTTTCCTAAAGAAACGGTGCAGACAGCCAAGGTACAAAAGGCACAGGATTAGCTGGCTTACAAGAAGTCCCCAGAGGTAGCCGCGGATGCCGAATCGGGGGATCGCCAGAAATACAAAGCACAGACGGACCAGGAGGCAGAGGACATTCATGACAAAAAGGTGTCCCGCCTTTCCAAGTCCCTGAAGGATGCCGGAGAGCGTGGTGTCAAGGTAGAGAAAGGGGCACAGAAAGCCCAGGGTGGTGATAAAGTATCCGGCAAGCTGGCTGTCAAACAGAAAGACACCTGCAAAATTCCCGAAGAGGACAAAGCCGGCCATACAGAGGATGCCCAGAAGCCCGCAGTACTTCACGGTGCGGACGGCGGAAGACTTCACGGCGGACAGGTTGCCCAGGGAATAGTTCTCGGAAATTGTCGGCAGGAGCAGGATGGACAGGGAACTGGTCAGGGCGTTGGGAAAGAAGATCAGCGGCATCGCCATGCCGGTCAGCACCCCGTACACGCTCAGGGCGGTCACATTGTCGTAGCCGTAGACCCGGAGTTTTTCCGGGATGGATACGGATTCGATGCTCTGCAGGAGATTCAGGACGATCCGGTTTGCAGTCAGGGGCAGCGCCATGGCAAAGAGAGAGCCGTAGAGCTGTTTCCAGCCGGAGAAAGCGCTGCCTGCGGAGCGCGGGATGGCACCGCAAAAGCAGACGACGGAGCTGCCTGCCACCCTTTCCGAAGACCGGGCGGCAGTGTGCCGGGGCAGATACTGCCATATCGCGATCAGGCTAAGCAGCATGGAAAAGAGCTCCCCCACAGTCAGTCCGAGGACGGCAACATCGATGGAAGGGGTCTCCCCCGCGGACAGGCTTTTCATGGAACCAAGCCAGACACAGGCCACTCTCACAAGCTGCTCCAGAAGCTGGGAGGCCGCGGGAATGCCGGTCTTTTTCCTCCCGTAAAAATAGCCGTTGACGCAGGCATGGACCGCGCTTAAGGGCACGGAAAAGGAGAGGATGCGCAGCATGGAGGCTGTCCTGGGCTCCCCGAGCAGGGAAACGGCAATAAAATCCGAAAATCGGCAGATCAAAAAGGAACAGATGAGAGAAAGCGGCAGGGAGATGCTGAAAGCCGCAGCCAGCGGTTTTGCGGAGGGGCGGCCTTCCCTGGCTGAACCTTCCGCAACCAGCTTTGAAACAGCGGTCTGATATCCGGCTGCGGTGAGGGCAAAGGACAGGGACAGGACGGGGCTTAACAGCTGATAGATGCCCATACCTTCCTCCCCGAAGAGCCTGGACAGGTAAATGCGGTAAAAGAAACCGATGATGCGGCTGACAAGACCTGTCAGGGTCAGGACAAAGGTGCCGAAGAGCAGGGGGTGGGAATTTTTCATTTTCATAATCTACCCGGGGAACTCTGATTACTGCGGATGGGGAAACAGTAACGTTTTTCAACAGTATATTCCCGGCTTTCTGTTGACAGAACCGGGCTGTGGTGATATAGTGTCAATGTAATTCCTAGTAAAGTGGTATAAATTAAAGGAGTTAATGTCAAAGAAAAGAGGGATGCGTCATGATATACCTTGATAACGCGGCGACCACAAAGACGGCACCGGAGGTTGTGCAGGCAATGCTGCCGTATTTTACGGAAAATTACGGCAATCCCAGCACCATTTATTCTCTTGGCTCCACCAGCAAGAAGGCAGTCAATCAGGCGAGAAGGATCATCGCGGATGCCATTGGGGCGAAGCAGGAGGAGATTTATTTTACAGCCGGAGGTTCCGAGTCGGACAACTGGGCCTTAAAGGCAACGGCGGAGGCCTATGAGAGCAAAGGAAAGCATATCATTACCACGAAGATAGAACATCACGCGATTCTCCACACCTGCGAATATCTGGAGAAGAGAGGCTTTGAGATCACCTATCTGAATGTGG
>CAYPSH010000105.1:0-5652 GCA_964413445.1 uncultured Acetatifactor sp. | reverse complement strand
TAAATAAAGGAGGCCTTAAAAGTCCCCGGCTCGTTGACGTTTGAGGTCCAGAGGAGGCTCTCGTAAACCGAAAAAGCGTCTAAAATGTTAAAATCCCGGTCTAATATATAAATGGTCATCTTTTTACACCCCTGGGTACCTGTTGTAAAAGTAGAGTCTTGTCTCCAGCAGATCCTCGCCGGCGTCGGCGCCATACCTCAAAAGGTTGTCGCCCGGATCCAGCTGCAGGAAGCTGCAGCCGCCGCCCACGAGATCGATCTTGCCAATATAATCCTCCGTGACGCCATGGAGATTTCTGGTCACCGTGTTGTCCTGGCCCGTCTCTATGGTGATACATTCCCCGGCCTCCAGCTCACAGAGGAGTTTTATATACTCCCTGGTGTTGATGTTAAAAAGCTGAGGATTTGTCACGCTGCCGTTTGCGATAAATTGGATCCTCATGCCGACTTTTAGGATCGACTTATTATAAACATCCGCGATCAAAGAACTGGATTTGATGCCAAAACAAATGCCCTCCTTAACGGGGATGGAGAGGGGGAAGTGGAACACCCCGATAAAATTGGCGATCTCCACAAGGGTCTCCTTCTCATCGCGCCAGAATGGTTCTGTGGCTATCAGCTGGACGTTGTAGTTTTGTATCCTTGTAACATCAGTAAAATCACACTGTACCGTTTTTTCCACATGGGCATTAATCTGCCGGTTGATGCCGCCGTAGTAGTGGGTGATGGTCAGCTCTTTTTTTGGCAGGAAGAGATTTACCAGCTTGTCCCGGAGCTTTTGCATCTCGTATGTGGTTGCGGCCGTCAGCTGGCCGGAGATCTCCATATCCCTTGCCAGGATGTAAGAGTTTAGGATGCTCGCGCCGTCCTGGTCAAAGCCCTGTGAGGTTACATTCTGGACCTCTAACCGGTCAAAGCCTTTGATCGTCTCCACAGAGTACGGCTTTTGCGTCAATTCGATTGATGTATTTCCGTTTGACACGATGATCTTTCTATCTGTCACCATCCTGCTGCCGCCTCCCTCTGTGCTTCTTTAAGCTTTTTTGCGGTCTCGATCGGATCATTCTCCGCCGCATAGATCTTGATCTCCTGATTCACAGTCACGCTCCTCCCGGCATGGCCTTCCACGACCTGCTTATTGGAGGACTTTCCGGCGGATCCCATGGATGTCTCCGGATTCGCTTCCGCGATCACGCTGTCAATGTCTGCTGTGGACTCCTCCCAGCCCTCGACATACCCCTCTCCGGACATTTCGCCATAATATTCAAATTTTTTTGACGGGGAATTGATCTCCAGCTCTTTCTTGGCTTCGTCCAGCGCTTTTGATGCCATGGCCTGGACAGCTGCTGTGACTTTGTTCGTCCCGCTCTGGATCCCCTGCGCCATGCCTTCCGGGATGTTGATGCCGATATTCTGCCAGTCGGTTATCGTGATCTTGTTCTTTCCCTCTGAAAGGATCTGGGAGCAGATGCTGTCAATGGCGCTGATAACCGTCTGTCTGCTGTTATTGATGCCCAAAGCAAGCCCCTGTCCGGTATATTCACCGATCTTCTCCGTCTTTTTGGAGGGCGAATGTGTCTCCAGCGCGCTCCCCAGCTCTTCGTAAGCATTCAGGCCAAGCTTCCGCGAACTGGTACGGACAGTACTTTCAGAGTTGTCCATGCCTTTCTGGAATCCCTGGGCGGCCTGTTTCCCGACTTTTTGAAAGGAGGTTGGCACATCCTCGATCTCGTCAAGGGCATTTTTTCCAAAGCGCCGTGTACTTGTCCGGACTTCTTTTTCCGATTTGTCGATCGCTTTTTTAAAATCTGTCGCCGACTCTTTTCCCACATCCTCAAAAGCGCTGGGCATGTCCTCGATCTCTTCATAGGCATTTTCGCCAAATTTCTTTGTGATCTTTTTGACGTCATTTTCAGACTTTGAGACGCCGGATCCATAGCTTGTCGCGGATTTTTTACCGGCATTCTCGTAGGCTGTGGCGATCTGTTCCGCCGTCTCATCCGGGAGTGTCATCGCTTTTTCGTACAGATCTCCGGCTTTTTGCAATTCCTCCTCGGACATCTCCACAAAGGTGCTCACATAGCTTGCGCCCTGCGGTCCCAGATTAGCCAGATGCTCCAAAAGCCCCTGGTCTATGCCTCTTTCCGCGAGGGTCTCCATGTTATCAGCCCAGTTTTTTACTGCGTCAACCTGGGACTGCATGTTATTTAACAGCTCCTCCGTGGTCAGGGAAGCCTCGCTCTTGTATTCTGAAAAAAGATCTATCTGGGATTGGACAGTTTCAGAGACAGAGGAGTACATCGTCTCAAAGGCATCCGAGACCTCTGTCCCCATGTCTGAGATGTCGGAGGCCGTGTCGGCGGCGGCATCACCAAGCTCAGAGGTGGCGTCGGTAGCTGCCGCCGTGTTGTCGTCGATATACTGCATGGTCTCAGCATATTCGTCCCCCAGCGCGTCGATGGTGGCCTGCGTCTCCGTGATGCTTGCCTGGATCTCATCATATGCGTCGCTCGCCGCCGTAGCCTCCGCCTGCATGCTGCTGATGATGGCATCCTGCGTATAAGATGCCGTCAGATCATAGCGCAGATCGATGCTCTCTTTGATCTGGTCATTAAGCCTGTCCTGGGTATCCTGCCTGACCTTTGCCTGCTCCTGCTCCTGTTCCTGCAGCTCAGCCAGGCGCTTTTCCGCCTCATACTGTTCCTCGGCGATCTTTGTCAGGTCCTCCCTGGCAGCTTCCACCTTTGCCTGTGCCATCAGGGCGTCAATGTTTTTCTCGATCTCCGACGTGGATTTGCTCAGCTCCCCGGTCTGCTCATCGATCGCGAGATTCAGATCCGGGAAGGCCTCGTTTAACTGGTCCACGATCATCTTCATGCGGGTCTGTTCTTCTTGCGTCTTTTTCGTCTTTCCCGCAAGGGTGGAGAGCTCATCCGACAGCTGTTTGGCCACAGTCGCCTGGGAGACAAGGTCATCCCTGGTCTGGCGTCTGTCCAGGGCATTCCCGGCATATTCTTCATTGAGGGATTTTGTCTCCTCAACAAGTTCCTTTGTTTTTTCACTTGTCGCATCCAGCGCCGTCAGCTCGTCCTTGTTGATGATGACATAGGCGGCGACTGCTGCCGTGAGCCCCGTGATGGCTGTGATCAGGATCCCAACCGGATTTGCGTCAACTGCCGCATTAAAAAGCCACTGTTGTATGGTAGCACCCTCGTTTTTTACCTTATACGCTTCCCAGGCAGTCGAGGCAGCCTTGATCACCGGCTCCACGGTTTTCATCTCAAATGTTGCGGCCTTGATCCCTACAATGCCCGAAGTGACCAGGTCGGCATGGTCGATCACCCAGGATAAGCCGTCGATCAGGACCGGCAGGGCATCTTCTCCCACATCCAGGGCTTTTTCGCAAAAATCCCCTAGAGAATTTGCCAGCTTATTTAGGGATACTCCCAGGTCTCCGTCCTCGATGGAGGTCTGGAGCCTTCCGACCGCTTTTGTGGCGCCGTCCACCACATTCTTCATCTCTTCATCAAAGACATCGTATGCAGTGATCCCGAGCCCTTCCAGCGCGGATTTTAGGATCGTCACCTTGCCCTTTAAGTTGTTGTTCATGGTGGCCGCCATGTCCTCGGCGGCTCCTGTGCAGCTTTTCAGTTCGGCCACAAGATCGTCAAATTCGTCTCCGGTGCCCTTCAAAAGGGCGTTGACTGCAGAGATGTCCGTCTTGTTGAAGATCTGGCTGATGATCTGGGTCTTTTTGGAGGAGGACATCTGTGACATGGCCTCATTCATATCTGTGAGGATGTCGTTTAAGTCCCGCATCTCCCCGGAACTGTCATTGACCTGGATGCCCAGGTCTTCCAGAGCCATCGCTGCCGTATCCGTGGGAGCAGAAAGGGCCAGGAGCACGTTTCTTAAGTGGGTGCCGCCTTCAGCGCTCTTAATGCCGTTATTTGCAAGGATGCCGAGCTCTGCGTTCATGGTCTCGATGCTCTGCTTTGTCAGGGACACGGTACCGCCGCATACCAGAGTGGCTTCTCCCAGCTGTGAGACGCTTGTATTTGACTTCTGCGCCGTTTTTGCCATCTGGTCGATATAATTATCAAGCTGACTCGTTTCGAGCCCCAGAGCGGCCATAGAATCGGTCACAAGGTCGGATGCAGTGGCAAGGTCAAGCCCTCCTGCAGCGGCCAGGTTCAAAACCTTTGGGAGCGTCTCCGCAGATTTTTCTGCATCATATCCCGCAAGGGCGAGGTAGTTCAGAGCCTCTGCCGCTTCCGAGGCGGAGTACATGGTGGTTGCGCCGCATTCCTTCGCCGCATCTTCCAAAAGCTTGTATTCCCTGCTCCCGGCATTGATCTCCTCAGATGTCATGCCCATGGTGGCGGCTACCTGGGACATGGAGCTCTCAAATTCAGACCCAGCCTCTACAGCAGAGTCAGCGATCTCTTTGATCCCGTTTGCCAGCTTTTTTACACCCTCCAGGATCACCTCCGAGGCCAGGTTTGCTTTTAAAACGTCACCAAATACATTTGTTTTCGTGGAAGCTGTGTCTGTCTGCTTGCCGTATTCATCTATGGAGGCAGCACAGTTATTGGTGGATGACTGGGCCTCTTTGAGGTATTTATTTGTCTCATCCAGCTCGCCCTGCAGGGTGTTGAGCTCCGCTGTGGCACTGTTCACCTGGGTCTTATAGGACTTTGTTTTTTCCTCAGCCTTGGTATATCCGTCCTCTGCCAGGGAGAGTTTTTCCTTTAAGTCTTCAATGACCTGTGTCTGTGACTTGATTGCCTCCGAGTTATCGTCAGAGCTGTCCTTCAGCTCATCCATCTCTTTTTCTGCCGCAGTCAGGGCCTCCTTTAGGCTTGCCACCTTTTCGGCAGCCTTTTCCTGCTTTTGGGCAGATGACTCCATCGCCTGGGTATAGACGTCCACCTTTTTAGCCTGGACATCCACCTGCTTTGTGAGGATCTCGGATTTCTGAGTGAGCGCCTCCATGGAGTTCTGGGAGCTTTTAAATTCCGACTGGCACAGCTTCATCTCGCTGCGCAGTTCTTTCTGTTCAGAGCGGATTGATTTGAGCGCATCGTTATACGCTTTTTCGCCTTCCAGGACGATCTTTCCGCCTATGGTACCTTTGCTTGCCATCTTTTTCACCTAAATCGCATCCAGGGAGCTGACCTCCGTTTCCGCGATCTTGTACAGCAGCCTTTTCTGCTCAAAGTTGTACTGTATCTTGTACTGCTCAAAAAGGTCAGCCCAATATCCGAAATATTGATAGCCGATGGTCTTATGGGTGAATCCCAGCTTTGTGACGCCGATAAATCTGATCCAGAGGAAGTCTACCGGCTTTTCTTCCCTTTTTCCCCCTCTGGCCACTATTTTTTTGTCTCAAAGCACCGGGAAAACTCCTCATGGAGCATTTTTGCCAGGAGGTTGTAATCGATATTGCAATTTCTTGACACAAAACCGTCGGACACGGCGTAATACGGGAGTCCCGTCTCTTCCGCCTCGATCGCGAGCCCCTCATTGATCGCAGCCGAGAGCACTGCCAGGATCGCCCTGATGGATGGCTCCCCCTTGACGATCACAGGCGTGTTGTTTTCCGTGTACACCTGGTTGCCATCATCATCCATCTTGTATCTGTATCCCAGCA
>CAYPSH010000104.1:0-5678 GCA_964413445.1 uncultured Acetatifactor sp. | reverse complement strand
AGATGACCTCGGCAGGATCGTGATACCAAAGGAAATCCGCAGAACCCTGCACCTCAGGGAGACGGACCCGATAGAAATCTTTACGGACAGGGATGGACAGGTGATCCTGAAAAAATATTCCCCCATCGGGGAGATGACTACGTTTGCAAAGCAGTATGCGGAAAGTCTCGCGCAGGTGTCGGGGCACAGTGCGCTGATCGCGGACAGAGACCGGTTTGTCGCGGCAGCGGGCGTCTACAGGCAGCTTTTGAACAAGGAGATCAGCAGGCAGCTGGAGGAAAAAGTGGAGAACCGGGAGACAGTGATCGCCTCCAGGGGAGACAGGAAGTTTGTCCCTGTGTGTGATGAGGGAGGGGACGAGTATCAGCATGAGGCCATCACCCCGATCCTCTGTGCGGGAGACATCATCGGGAGTGTGGTGCTCCTGCAGAACGACAACAGGCAGCGGATGGGTGAGGTGGAACAGAAACTGCTCCTGTCCGCCGCCACATTCTTAGGCAGTCAGATGGAGCAGTAATGGGAAGCCACAGACAAAAAAGGGTGAAACGCAGACGGCGGGAACCGGCCGCCTGGGTCAGGTCAGTCGTCGCTTAGCTTGACGACCACAGTGTCTCCAACCCAAACGATGCTTCCCTTCGCCGGATAGCATGGAACATCGGAGATGTTCAGACCTGCCGCTTGGACCTCCTGTGCGGAGGGCGCCCTGTAGGAGGAGCCCAGGGTGTTTAAGAAATCCACGATGCGGAAGGAACTGTAGTAATAAAATGGCTCCACATCCGTATCCCAGTTGAAGAAGGACTGCCCCATGATGTCGCCCTGGATGCAGGAGGCGTTTGAGGCAGCCTCTCTGTGTCCCCAGAAAATCACAGGGCCGCTGTAGTCGGCCTCTCCCGTAAATTCTGCGATCGACTCCTGCAGACTGGCAGCCAGGGACAGATCCCCCTGCTTGCGGACGGACTCTGTGTAGTAAAGTCCTGACGTGACGGATGCCTCCTGATACACGGTGACAAAGCATAAAAAGGCAAGGAGCAGACCGAAGATCCTTTTTGGCAGTTTCCTGTCTGCGAAAGGGTTTTTCCGCAGGAAGAGAAGACAGCAGAGGAAGGCGGTGCCTGCCGTGGTGAGGGGCAGGACAAGCTGCGCCCGGATGACCGGCCTGTTCCCCAGAAGAAACGAGAGGTAAAAGGGGGTCGCATACCATGCGGCCAGCAGGAAAAACTGCCACAGGACTTTGCCGATTGCCCCTTCCTTACGCCAGTGCAGTATCATGAGGAGGAGCAACACAAAGCACAGGATGCCGAACTCAATAAAGTAAAAGGTGCCAAGTCCCAGACAGGCATCCCGTATGTGGGCGAAGATATTTAAAATGCCGCCGAAGAAGCCTTCTTCCTTCCAGTAAAACTGCTCTGACAGATAGTCGGCCTCTGAGAAAAACAGGCGGGTGATCAACTGATTGAACAGAAAGGCGGGGAGGAATACAAGGATCAGCCGCAGAATATAGAAAGCCTGATCCCGGATTTTTTTTTCGGTGAAAAGACTTTGCAGCAGAGCCATTCCCACGGCACCGGTGATGAAGAGGGGGACAAACGCCTGGTAGGTGGAAAAGGGGATCTGGAGCAGCACCACTGCGGGAAGTATCCAGAGAGGATTCTTCGATCTGCCGAAGCAGTGCGCCCCCAGAAGGCACAGCTCCAAAAGCAGGAAAGAAAAGACCACTTCCGCGCTCTGCAGGGTAAAGTAAAGCTGTTCTGTCAGGATCGGATGACCCGCGGCTATCGCTCCAAACAGAAAGACAAGAAAGGATTCCCCGCGAAAGCCGTCTTTTTGGCCGGAAGCGATACTGCAGAGAAAGGGAAGCAGCATACATACCGCCGACAGGAGGAGCAGTGTCAGCATCACGGCAAAATCCGGGTTAAACGGAAGATTTCCCAAAAGAAATTTGGAGGCCAGAAGCCCCTGCCTGCCGATGCCCAGCCAGCTTATATACAGCTGGTCCGGGCTGCTGATCATATGCTCTGTATCGATTCCCGGTACAAGGGTGGAAAACAGTCTGAAATGTATCAGAAAAACATATGCGGTAAGCAAAGCTGCGCAAAAGCGGTTGCGCCTGATATAGGCGCAGAAAGCAGAGAAAATCTCCCTGCAGTCGGCGGTGAATTGTTTTTTCATATCGCCCTTAAGCCTTTCTGGATTTTTATAAGTCTGCTACGATCCGGTCCCTTCCGTCTGCCTTTCCCTGATACAGGTTGTGATCTGCATCCCGCAAAAGCCCGGACAGATCCGAAGAAGTGCAGGAAGCCATTCCGAAGGTCATGGTCACTTTGACCGGCCGGCCGCCGTAGAGGATTTCCGTGCCCCGGATTTCCTTCAGCAGAGCTTCCACAAGAGGGTAGGCATCCTCCAAAGAGGTGTTTTCATATACCAGCAGAAATTCCTCGCCGCCCCATCTTGCGGCAAAGCCCCTGTTGTACATGTGGCGGCGCAGGGTGGAGGCAAGGTTCTTTAAAACCACATCTCCGCACTCATGCCCGTAGGTGTCGTTTATTTTTTTGAAGAAATCAATATCTCCGAGGGCGATACAAAACGGCTTTCTGCCCGCAGACCGGTCATTCACAAGCTGCCGCAGGCGCCTGTCGCCCGAGCGGCGGTTTGCAAGCAGGGTCAGGGCATCCTGATCCACCAGGGTCCGGAGGGACTGCTGCATGGTCAGGGCCGAGTGGGCCATCTCGCCCAGCTCATCCCGTCTGTCCAGGACGGAGGAGGAAAGCTTTGCGTTCAGATTCCCGTGAGACACTTCCTTTAAAAATCCGCGGATCTGCAGGAGTGAGGACATAAATTTTCTGGTGTAAAGATAAGTAAACAGGGCAACCAGAACCGTCAGGACGATCCCTGCCAGGAAAAGGGGCAGAACCGAGCGCCGGATGAGAGCATCCGTCTCAGCGCAGGACTTCCCCACGGCAAGCATCCCGACCACAGTGCCATCCTGATTGCGCAGCGGCACATAGTAGGTAAAGTAGCCCGTGTTGTAGATGAGCGTCTTTTTGTAAAAATGAGGCTCGCCCGACGTGAAAACATCTTCCATGACAGTGTCGGGTGCGCCGGAGCCCACAATGCGTGCACCATCCTGCGTGACGGTTGTGAGGATGCGGGTGTCCTGGTAGAAAAGTGTGATCTCGAAGCCCGAGCTCTCGCTGACACTGTCTATCAGGGAATAGTCTCCGGTCAGATCATACTCTCCCTTGTAAATCCTGTAGCCGTTATCCTCCACCAGCGAATAATCACCGGGATACAGGGAGTCTAACAGGATGATCAGATCACGGGAGGTGTTGGAGAGCTCTGTCTCCGCCTCCTGCTGCATGGCCTTAGTGAAATAATGTGTCCCGAGACACAGCAGGACAATGCAGAAAAACAGCAGCGGAATGCAGGTGATCGCCTGCAGCGCATATGATATCTTACCTTTATCTTTTCTTGTCATAAAACACCGACCTTTCCAACACACTGTGGTTTCCACAACAGTATACTAATTTCCGAAAGAGAAAGCAACAGTCTTTACTTTTTGGTTGATTTTGTTATAATATACAGCAAATCCATTTCTGTTTGATAGAGAGAAAGAATAGCGGCATGGCGGATCGGTCTGTTCAGAACAGTTATGCCGGTGACATGAGGAGAGTGAAATGGAACAGGAGAAACTTCAGACCTTGCGGCCGTCCGGAAAATTCGATGAATTGCTTTTGTCGGTGGCGTGCAATAAACAGATGTATGACTTCCTGGGGGGGTATGTCAATTCCTCCCTGTATAAGATGATGAGACAGGACGAGATCCCTCTTGTGGAGAGAGCCCTGCAGAGGTGCAGGGAGAAATCGGACTGTGTCGTGAAGGAATGTATTCATTTTTTGAACCGGGACGGCGACTACGATGTCTTCTATATGAGTGTCAGCAGGTGTCTTGACGGGTCAGGCTATTACATCGAACTTCAGAACACTGATTTCTGCGAGAAGCTGATAGAAAAGTATGAGAAGGAAAGAATCCTGCTTCGGGATTTTTTGACGTTTTCGGGGGAGGTATGCTTTCTGTATAAGCCCGGGGACGATTCCTTTTCCCTGTTCATGCTGAACTATGAACAGGAGATCGCCCTGTATTCCATGCCCTTTGCCGAATGGGAGAGCAGGATGCTCGGGGAGGGCAGGGTAGACGACCGGGACACAGAGATCTTCCATACCTTCTGCGAAGCTGTCCGTCACGCCTTCGGAGAGCAGACCTACAGATTCCGGGGTAGCATCCTGTCCGGAGGTCGTTCCCGGGAGGCGTACCGGGTTAAGTTCACGCAGAAGCAGTATGCCGGAGAGACGATCGTGGAAGGCATCTGGATGACAGTCAGCGAGACAACCGGGGATGTGGTGGATGATTATACAAACGGGATCAGGATCGACCCTCTGGCAAAGATCTTAAACAAGCAGGCCATCAATGAGTGTGCGAAAACCTCTCTGGAAAAGGGAGAAAATCCCGCCATCATCATTATCGATATCGACGACTTCAAAAATGTGAACGATACCTACGGGCATCCCTTCGGAGATAAGGTCATCACCTCTGTCGCGGAGATCCTGAGACAGGTCGTGGGCAGCCACGGGCTGGCGGGCAGAGTGGGCGGCGATGAGTTTCTGGTTTACCTGAAGGATTACGGGGATGAGCCGGGGCTTCGGAATTTCATGCGGGGCATCCGGACGAATGTGTCGCTGCTCTTTCAGGAAAAGGTGGGAGACCGCAGGATCTCCTGCTCCATCGGGATCGCCAGAGGAGGGATCGACTCCAACGATTTCAAAGAGCTGTACCGCATTGCGGACAGGGCGCTCTATATTGCCAAGCAAAAGGGGCGGAACAGATATGTCATCTACAAGCCGGAGCTCCACGGCAGGTTCAACACCTTAAATGATGACCAGGATATGGAGAGGATCAAGGGTACTTTTTACGGGGAAAAGGATCTGAACAGGCTGCATCAGTGTCTGGCGGACCTGGTGCTCTACGGCTCCGGCAGGCTGAATGCGCTGCTGGCGCAGGCCGGGTATGTCTTTGGCGTGAAGCGGATCTACGTGTTCTGGGGGCAGGAGAGGAACCTGATCGGACGGTATTGCACAATGCCGGAGAAAGACTGTCCGGTGGGAGACCGCCGGGTTTTTGAAGGCCCTGCGTACAGGGAGCTGTTTCAGGACGACATGCTGCAGATTTCCAACACCGGTTCGCTGGAGTACAGCATTCCGCAATTGTATAAACTTTATATGGAACAGGACACAAGGAGCCTGATGCAGCACTATCTCCGCGGCGCTGACGGGGAGATAAAAGGCTTTATCTCGCTGGAGGAGACCAATATCTCCAGAGGCTTTCCGAAGCTGGTGGTTCAGCTTTTCAGCAGTATGTGCAGGGTGATCAATGCGGTGCTGCTGCGGGAAATTGCCTGACAGGAAAATATTATGTATCAAAATGAGGAAGATGAGGAAAGGAAGTAAAAAATGTACAAGCAGGTATCAACCAATCTGAATTTTGTAGAGCGGGAAAAGGCTGTGGAAAAGTTCTGGAAGGACAACGATATCTTTAAGAAGAGTATCGACTCAAGGAAGGAGGGGCCGGTCTACACCTTCTACGACGGACCGCCTACCGCAAACGGCAAGCCGCACATCGGACAT
>CAYPSH010000103.1:0-5731 GCA_964413445.1 uncultured Acetatifactor sp. | reverse complement strand
AAAGGATCCCGGGAACGGACGCCGAGACCGGGAAAGCGGAAGGAAACGGCAAGGCTGCGGCGGACGCCGAGACTGAGAGAGCGGAAAAAAACGGCAAGGCTGAGGAGCTGGAAGCCCTGCTGAAGGAGTTTCTGACGACCTGAATGAAAATTTGCCTTTCGGCTTGAATTCGGAGGACAACTTTGATACACTGAAAAAAGATGCAGATAACTGTGCCGGTATTGAGGTTTCGGAAGAAAATACGGCACCCGAAAGATGTCTGAAAGATAAGGAGATAGGTATGAGCAAACAAGTGACATTTGATTATTCCAAAACAGGTTCCTTTATTTCTCAGGAAGAGATCGGCTACATGAAGAAGCTGACGCTGGACGCCAGGGATGTGCTGGTTTCCAAATCCGGAGCGGGCAATGATTTTCTGGGCTGGATCGATTTGCCTGTGGATTACGACAAAGAAGAATTTGCGAGGATCAAGGAGGCGGCAAAGAAAATCCAGAGCGATTCCGAAGTGCTTCTTGTGATCGGCATCGGCGGATCTTACCTGGGAGCAAGGGCGGCCATCGAGTTCCTGGGACACAGCTTCTATAATGTGCTGGGAAAGGATAAGAGGAAGACTCCCGAGATTTATTTCTGCGGCAACTCTATCAGCTCAACCTACCTGAAGCATCTGATGGATGTGGTGGGCGACAGAGATTTCTCCATCAATATGATCTCCAAGTCCGGCACCACCACAGAGCCTGCCATCGCCTTCAGAGTTTTCAAGGAAATCCTGGAGAAGAAATACGGCAAGGAGGGCGCGGCAAAGAGGATCTACGCTACCACCGACAAGGCGAAGGGAAGCTTAAAGAACCTCGCCACGGAAGAAGGCTATGAGACCTTTGTGGTTCCCGATGACGTGGGCGGACGGTTCTCCGTTCTGACCGCGGTAGGACTCCTGCCCATCGCTGTCAGCGGTGCAGATATCACCAAGCTGATGGAGGGCGCGGCAAGCGGAAGAAAGCGTGCCCTGGAGAATGAATTTGAGAACAATGATGCACTGCAGTATGCAGCACTGAGAAATATCCTTCTGCGCAAGGGAAAGAGCGTGGAGATCCTGGCAAACTACGAGCCCGCCGTCCACTATGTCTCCGAGTGGTGGAAGCAGCTCTTCGGCGAGAGCGAGGGCAAGGACCAGAAGGGACTGTTCCCCGCAAGCGTCGACCTGACCACCGATCTTCACTCCATGGGCCAGTTCATCCAGGACGGCTCAAGGATCATGTTTGAGACCGTGATCAATGTGGAGACCTCCAGGGAGGAGCTCGTGATCGGCAAGGAGCCTGTAGACCTTGACGGACTGAACTATCTGGCAGGCAAGACGGTTGACTTTGTCAACAAGAGTGCCATGAACGGCACCATCCTTGCACATACGGACGGCAATGTGCCCAACTTTATGGTAAACGTACCTGAGGTGAGCGAGTTTTATCTGGGAGAGCTGTTCTACTTCTTTGAGTTTGCCTGCGGCGTCAGCGGATATCTGCTGGGCGTGAACCCCTTCAACCAGCCCGGTGTGGAGAGCTACAAGAAGAATATGTTCGCTCTGCTCGGCAAGCCCGGCTATGAGGAACAGCGCGAGAAACTGCTGGCGAGACTGCAGTAGGATGAAGTACGCTCCCGGGCGGAAAACGCCTGTGGAATGGAGATTTAGATGAAGATAGTGATTTTGGAGAGAAACAGTGTGGGGACGGATGTGTCCGTGGACTGTATCAGCGAGTTCGGTGAGGTTGCCGTGTACCGCAACACCACAACCACAGAGGAAGTAAGAGAGCGCGTAAAGGATGCGGATATCGTCATTGCCAACAAGGCGCCTCTGCGGGAAGAGACATTAAAGGATGCCCCCAACGTGAAACTGATCTGTGAGTTTGCCACCGGCTATGACAACTGCGACCTGGAATACTGCAGCAGCAGAGGCATCAAGGTGACAAACGCGGTGGACTACTGCACCGGTATGGTGGCGCAGCATACCTTCGCGCTGGCTTTGACGCTCAGCGGGAAGCTGCCGTATTATGACAATTACGTGAAGTCCGGAGAATACAGCGGACAGGACAGATTTTCCAACTTTGACCTTCCCTTTTACGAGCTGGAGGGAAAGACCTGGGGCATCGTGGGCATGGGCAACATCGGGAGGCGCGTGGCAAAAATCGCGGCTGCCATGGGCTGCAGAGTCATCTTTCACTCGGTCACAGGCAAGAGCACCTGTACGGACTATGAGCAGGTGGACAGGGATACCCTGTTTTCGGAAAGTGATTTTTTATCCCTGCACTGTCCCCTCAGTGACCTCACCGCAAATTACATTGACGGGGAAGCCCTGAAAAAAATGAAAAAGACTGCCATTCTGATCAATGTTGCCAGAGGGAGAGTGGTGGACAACAAGGCTCTGTATGAAGCCCTGGTGAGCGGTGAGATCGCCGCTGCGGGACTGGATGTGCTGGAAAAAGAGCCTCTCGAAGCCTCAAACCCGCTGAGTACCCTGAAGGACAGCTGCAAGCTGATCATCACGCCCCATCTTGCGTGGGCCAGCGTGGAGGCCCGCACCCGCTGCGTGCGGGAAGCGTATGAGAATATAGCGGCATTTATCAGGGGTGAGGAAAGAAACGTGGTGAACCGGTAAAAGCGGCGGAGAGCGCCGCCTGTATAGCAATCAGTCTGTGATCCTGCGCTCCCCGGTTGACAACAGGGGAGATTCATAGTAAAGTGGCAGAGTGACCGATTTTTGACGGATGAAAAGTCCGGTATTTCTCTGAAAGGATACGCGGGACACGGAAGGGTTATTTTGAGATGATAGAAAAGATAAAGGCGCTCTGGATAAAATACGAGGAAATCATTTCCTACCTGATCGTAGGCGGCCTGACCACAGTTGTTTCATGGGGGGCAATGTTCCTTGTAAACTGGGTCGCATTCGGCAATCCCCTGTATCCCACAGCATTCCAGAACGCGGTGCTGAGCGTTGTGAACTGGACAGCCGGTGTGATCTTTGCCTACTTTACGAACCGCAGGTTTGTGTTCAAGAGCCATGAGCCCATGCTGAAGGAAGTTCCGAAGTTTGTGCTGTCGAGAGTCTCTACCCTGCTTCTGGATCTCGTCATCAGGCAGGTGTTCGGTGCGCTTGGCGTCAATGTATACGTGACGACTATCGTCTCCGCAGTGCTGGTCATCATCGCAAACTATGTTTTCAGCAAGCTTTTCGTATTCAACAAGAAGGAAAGCGGAAAAAAAGAATAGCCGGAAAAACGAATCCCCGGGAGCCTGACGCTCCCGGGGATTTTGGTGCACCTGGCGGCGCACGTTTGGATCAGATGTTTTTGACAAGCTCTTTTACCAGTGCGGCGGAGTGCTTTGCGGCAGCCGCCTCAAATGTTGGATAATCCATTTCTGCGCTGTCATCGGCCTTGTCGGAGATGGCGCGGATGATCACGAAAGGAATTTTGTTTAAGTAGGCGCCGTGGGCGATGGAAGCTCCCTCCATCTCGGCGCAGTCCCCCTGATATTCGGAGATCAGGCGGTCCTTGACTTCCCTGCTCGAAATAAACTGGTCGCCGCTTAAAACTCTGCCGGGAACAGCCTTGATATCGGGATTCGTCTTCTCACAGGCCTCCAGGGCCAGCTTTACCAGCCGCTCGTCTGCGGGGAATTCCCTCAAGCCCAGCTGGGGGACCTCTCCGGGCTGATAGCCGAAGATAGTGGCATCCACATCGTGGTGCAGCGCGTCTGTGGACACCAGGATATCTCCGATATCGAGCTTTGCGTTCAGAGAACCGGCCACTCCTGTATTGATGATATGTGTCACCTGGAAAATGTCAGCCAGGATCTGAGTGCAGAGGGCGGCGTTCACCTTGCCCACACCGCTTCGCACGATGACAACCGATGCGCCGTTTAAGCTGCCCTCGAAAAATTCCATGCCGGCCTTCTCCACAGTGGAGGTGACCGTCATCTCTGCCTTTAAGGTTTCCACTTCCAGTTCCATTGCTCCGATAATTCCGATTTTACTCATATTGTAACCATGCCTTTCTGTCGTCTGCAAAGAGAATCCTGTAACGTTACTCCGGGTACACCAGACGGCTGTCATCGATTTGATACAGCACATTGTCCAGGTATTTTTTCGCCAGATAATTTGCCATCCCCAGATTCATGTCAAGGTAGTTGCCGCAGTCCTTCGGCGATGCCCCGGGCACCTCACCCTTATAGTCGCGTATGAATTCAAACATTTCCGTCATCAACGGCACGATATCCCTTGAGGTGTAATCTCCCGCCAGCAGCAGATAAAAGCCTGTGCGGCAGCCCATGGGGCCGAAGTAAATGGTCTTGTCCTTGTACTGGGGATGATTTCTCAGGAAGGTTGCCCCGAGATGTTCAATGGTGTGTACCTCAGCGGTGTTCATGACGGGCTCCTCGTTCGGACTGGTCATGCGCAGGTCGAAGGTGGTGATCGTCTCTGCACCTACCGTATCCTTTCTGGAGACATAGCAGCCCGGCTGCAGTTTGATATGGTCAATGGTAAAGCTTGCGATTTTTTCCATAAATAAACTCCTTTACAGATTCCTTCTCGTTTTTTAAAAGCCAGCCGTCCGGCTCTGAACGGATGCCTCTATTTTATACCATATACTTACACTATGGCAATGAAAAAAATCGTGATGGAATAAAAAACATGAAATTCCCCTGTCACAATACAATAAGTCAGCATTTAGCGACACAGCGGCTTGACAAAAGGTTCGACATGGTATAAGATGGTTAGCAAGAACTAACCAATACAGAGAGGAAAGGAGTCGGTTGTTGGTATGTGGACAGTGATCATATGTTTATTGCTTCTGGTAATTTGTATTTTCGGTATCAAAAGTTATGCGGGCAAGCTGGCGCATGGCTGCTGCGGCGGCAGCAGCGACAGTGTAAAGAGGGTAAAGCCAGTGGATGGGGATCTGTCCCACTATCCTTACAGCTATGAGCTGGAGATCGAAGGGATGACCTGTAAGAACTGCGCGGCAAGGATAGAGAACGCGTTTCATACGGCGGAAGGAAAAGAATTTCTGGCTAAGGTGAACCTCGGGAAAAAGACAGCCCACATCTACGCAAAAGAGGAGACACCCGCAGCCGACCTTAAGAGGATCGTGGCGAGAGCGGGCTACACTGCGCGGCTCGTCTGAATCCGGGAAAAATGCAAAAAGAGGTGGCTGTATTCATGAATCCGATGTCAATGATGAAAATAATGAACGCAAAGGCGCAGTTTGAGAAGAATCATCCCAAGTTTGTAGCCTTTATCAAGATGGTGCTCTCCAGACCTGTCGAAGAGGGGACTGTCTTTGAACTGACCATGACGAGACCCGGGGAGGAGCCTGTCACTGCCAATATCAAGGTGCAGAAGTCCGACCTGGAGCTTTTTGAGGAGCTGAAGGAAGCTGCAAAGGGAGAATAGTGCTTCGTATCCTAAGCCAACAATAAACGCCCTTGCAGGTAAACCTGCCGGGCGCTGTTATTGTCATAGGATATGGCTTAGCCGAAGTATCTGTTGAGCAGGCCTTCGAATGCCTTACCATGTCTGGCCTCGTCACGAGCCATCTCATGAACGGTGTCATGGATCGCATCAAGGCCGAGCTCTTTTGCTCTCTTTGCAAGATCAACTTTGCCGGCGGTAGCACCGTTCTCGGCATCAACTCTCATCTGCAGGTTCTTCTTGGTGGAGTCGGTCACAACCTCGCCCAAAAGC
>CAYPSH010000102.1:0-5746 GCA_964413445.1 uncultured Acetatifactor sp. | reverse complement strand
CTGCTGGGCTCCGCCGGCGTGGCGATCGGCCTTGCGGTGCAGGGCAGTCTTTCCAATCTGGCGGGAGGCGTCCTGATCCTGATCTTAAAGCCCTTTAGGGTGGGGGACTATATCGTGGAGGGTGTTGGAGGAAAAGAGGGAACGGTAAAGGAAATACAGATCTTTTACACCACGCTTCTGACACCTGACAATCAGACCGTGATCCTGCCAAACGGCAATCTTGCCAACAACAGCCTTGTAAATGTGACGACTCAGGATACAAGACGAATGGATATCACGGTGGGAGTCTCCTACAGGGCGGATCTGAAAAAGGCGAAGGATGTGCTGTTTTCGGTACTGCAGGAGGACGAAGCCGTGCTGAAGGACAGGGATATGCAGGTGTTCGTCTCAGAGCTCGGAAGCTCCAGCGTGAATTTAGGAGTGAGATGCTGGTTTAAGCAGTCTGAGTTCTGGGCGGGAAAGTGGCGCGTCACGGAAAACTGCAAGCTGGCGCTGGATCGGGCCGGCATCGAAATCCCTTTTCCCCAGATGGATGTACACTTCGACAAAGAATCCTAAATTTTGTGTTGAAATTTATTTAGGGTGATGCTATATTAGTCTCTGTCAAAGACGCAGTTTAAGTCTTATCAGAAACAGGAGGAAAAAATTATGAAAAAGTTTTTGGCACTTGCGCTTGCATCTGCGATGACTTTGTCCATGGTTGCATGCGGAAGCTCTTCTTCCGACAGCAGCACAGCGGGCAGTGATGCAAGTACGGCTGCAGAGGCATCCTCTGCGGAGGCATCCTCTGCGGATACATCCGCGGCAGAGGGTCTGAAGATCGCGATCGTGTCCAGCCCTTCCGGCGTGGATGACGGTTCCTTCAACCAGGACAACTACAACGGTGTCCTGAAGTTTGTGGAGGAGAACAGCGGTGCTACCGTAACCCCCATCAGAGAGGAAAGCGGAGACACCACAGCGGCAGTTCAGGCTGTGGCAGATGTGGTTGCAGAGTACGATGTGATCGTATGCTGCGGTTATCAGTTTGCAGGTATCGGTGATGTGGCTCAGGAGAACCCCGATACAAAGTTTGTCCTGATCGATTCCTGGCCTACCGTTGAGGGCACAGAGCTCACTGCAGACAATGCACTCGACAATGTGTACGCTGCTTACTATGCAGAGCAGGAGAGCGGCTTCTATGCAGGTATGGCTGCAGCTCTTTCCACCGAGACCGGCAAGGTTGCAGTTGTAAACGGTATCGCTTATCCTTCCAACGTAAACTATCAGTACGGCTTTGAGTGCGGTGTGATCTATGCCAATCAGACAGAGGGCCTGAATGTTGAGGTTGTAGAGCTTCCTTCCTATGCAGGAACCGATGTGACCGGCGCTAATGTAGGCGGAAACTATGTGGGAAGCTTCTCCGATGAGGCAACCGGCAAGGTTGTGGGCAACGCTCTGATCGAAGAAGGCTGCGACATTATCTTCGTAGCGGCAGGCGGTTCCGGCAACGGTGTGTTCACCGCGGCAAAGGAAGCTGACGGCGTGAAGGTGATCGGCTGTGACGTTGACCAGTACGATGACGGCGCAAACGGAGATTCCAATGTAGTCCTCACCAGCGGCCTGAAGGTAATGCACGACACTGTTTACAATGTGCTCAACGATGTGAAGAACGGTAACTTTGCAGGTGCCAATGTGACCCTGACAGCTGCCACAGATTCCACCGGATATGTGAGCGAGGCAGGCAGATGCCAGCTTACTGATGATGCAATTGCAAAGATCGATGCTGCACAGGCTAAGTTAAAGGCAGGCGAGATCGTTCCTGCTGCAAACTTCAACGGAATTACACCTGAGACCTTCACTTGGTAATTTTCAACTGAACAAGAGCAGATTCAGATTTCTGAAAATAAAAACAAAGAGGTGCTTGTACAGGCACCTCTTTTTATGTACAATAGAGAAAAACAAAAGAAGGAAAGAGGAAAACATGGCGGACTATATTGTTGAAATGAAACATATTACCAAACGTTTCCCGGGCATCGTGGCAAATGACGATGTTTCCATCCAGATTAAAAAGGGTGAGATTTATGCCCTGCTCGGAGAAAACGGGGCAGGCAAATCCACTCTGATGAGCATGCTTTTCGGTATGTATGAGCCGGATGAGGGCGAAATCTATATCCGCGGGGAGAAGGTGAAACTGGAATCTCCCAATCATGCCACCAGATTAAACATCGGCATGGTACATCAGCACTTTAAGCTTGTGTCAAACTACACTGTGGCGGAAAATATCGTGATGGGAATGGAACCGGTCAAAAAGCTTCTCGGGTTTGTGCCTGTGGTGGATATGAAAAAAGCCAACAGTGATATCAAAGCACTTTCCGAAAAATATGGTCTCGCAGTGAATCCCACGGATTTGATCTCCGACATCAACGTGTCAACCCAGCAGAGAGTGGAAATTTTAAAGATGCTTTACAGAGAGGCGGAGATCCTGATCTTTGACGAGCCCACCGCTGTGCTGACCCCGCAGGAGATAGAATTCCTTCTGAAGATCATAAGAAGCTTAAGGGACAACGGAAAGACCATTATCCTCATCACCCATAAGCTGGAGGAAATCAAGAAAATTGCCGACCGCTGCGCCATCTTAAACAGAGGAAAGCTCATTGATGTGCTGGATGTGGCAAATACATCCACGAAGACCATGGCGAATCTGATGGTGGGAAGAGAGGTCAGCTTTGAGACAGAGAAAAAGCCGGCAAAGTTCGGCAGGGCAGTGCTGGATGTGCAGGGGCTGAATGTCTTCAACAAGCAGGATTTTCAGGTTGTGAAGGATGCCTCTTTTCAGGTGCATGCGGGGGAGATCCTGGCGATCGCAGGCGTGGCAGGAAACGGACAGGTGGAGATCGCGGATGCCATCGCGGGACTTATGGAGGTGCGCTCCGGCACCATCACCTTAAACGGCGAAGACATCACGCATATGCCCATCAGAAAGCGCACCTTAAAGGGAATTTCCTATATTCCGGAGGACAGACAGAATTTCGGCCTTGTCATGGATTTCACTCTCTCCGAAAATCTGTGCCTGAAGGATTACTTTAAGGAGCCCTACTGTAAAAAGGGCGTGCTGAATCATGACAGGATTTTGGAAAACAGCGAGCGTCTGATAGAAGACTACGATATCCGGAGCGGACAGGGGAGCAGCACCAGAGTCCGGTCCATGAGCGGCGGCAACCAGCAGAAGGCCATCATCGCCAGAGAGATCGAACTGGGGAGTGACCTGATGATCTTTGTGCAGCCCACCAGAGGTCTGGACATCGGCGCCATCGAGAACATCCACAGGCAGATGATCGCCGAGCGGGACAAGGGACATGCCATCCTTCTGGTCTCCCTGGAACTGGATGAGATCATGGACTGTGCCGACACCATTGCGGTCATCTACAACGGGGAGATCCAGAAGATCGCTCCTGCAAGCTCGCTTACTACCAACGAGGTCGGAGAATTTATGATGGGAGTAAACAATACGTCTGACAAGGGAGGAAACAGGCATGAATAAAGTACATAAAATATGGAATGCTGTGAAGATTCCTCTGCTTGCCATTTTTGTCAGCCTGATCGTGGGCGGTATCATCATCGCGCTTACGGGATGCAATCCTTTTAAGGCTTACTATGCGCTGCTGCAGGGCAGCGGCCTGGCGCCCAAGGCGACTTACGCAAACTACAAAAGCATGCTGACGGACTTTTTCAGCTATGTCAATTACTTTACGCCGATGATCTTCGCAGCGCTGGCTGTGGCGGTGGCCCTGAGAGCGGGACTGTTCAACATCGGTGTCTCCGGGCAGATGCTTGCCGCAGGCTTTGCAGCCACTGTGGTGGTGGGCTACAGTGATCTGAGTGCTTTTCTGGCAAAGCCGCTTGTGCTTCTGATCGGAATGCTCGTGGGCGGCCTGGCAGGTGCCCTGATCGGATTCCTGAAGTACAGGTTCAACATCAACGAGGTGGTATCCTCCATCATGCTGAATTATATTTTTCAGTATGTGATCAGCTTCTTTATCAATACTTATTTTGTGGACCCGGTTTCCAGACAGTCTGTGGAGGTTTCCGGCAATGCGAGACTGACCCTGAACGATACCCTGATCGGGAATCTGAAGCTGGATATTCCGCTGGGCATCATTGCAGCTCTGATCGCTGTCGTGCTGGTATGGTTCCTGTTTGAGAAGACAAAGCTGGGCTATGAGCTGAAGGCAGTGGGATATTCCAGAAGCGCAGCAAAGTATGCGGGCATCAAGGTCGGCAGATGCATGGTCCTCTCCATGACTATCTCCGGTGTGCTGGCAGGTCTTGCGGGCGTCACCTATTATCTCGGCTATGTGGGCTCCATCCAGCCGAAGGTGCTCTTAAGCACCGGATTTGACGCCATCGCGGTATCTCTGCTTGGCAGCAACAATCCCTTCGGCATCATTTTTTCCACGATGCTGATCACCCTGATCGGAAAGGGAAGTACCTACATGAAATCTGTGGCGGGTGTGGACGCGGAGATCGCCTCCGTCATCACCGGAATCATCCTGCTGTTTTCCGCATGTAATGTCTATCTGAAATGGAAGCTGGAAAAGGGCAGAAGAGAGAAGAAAATATCAGATGCAAAGGAGGAAAAATAGATGAATGTAGTGATCATTGACGGGTTATCCTTTGCACTGCCTTTGTTTATCATGGCGATCGGAGGCATCTACTGTGAGAAATCAGGTGTCACTATGCTGGCTGTGGAGGGCTTACAGGGCTTCGGCGCTTTTGTGGGAGCCCTGATGGCGGTGCTTGTGGCAGGAAATTTTTCGGGCAATTCCCCTGTGCCATTTTACATTGCCATGGTCTTTGCCGTGATCGGCGGCGGAGCGTTTGCGCTGATCCATGCCCTTCTCTGCCTGAAATTCAAGGCAAACCAGGTGATCAGCGGCGTGGTTGTCAATATCCTGGCGACAGCCCTCACGGCTTATCTGACAAAGCTTTTAAACCGTGTGGTCTTCGGGGCAACCTCCGATAAATTTGTCCTGACGGTGTCCGCAAGGATCACGGTTCCCGGGCTTTCCCGGATCCCGGTCCTGGGCGCAGTGTTCACCAATCTGTATCCCTTTGAACTGGTGATCGTGGTCGTGGCCTTCCTTGCCTGGTTTGTCATGTACAAGACCAGGTTCGGCATGCACTTAAGGGCCTGCGGAGACAATCCTCACGCAGTGGACGCAGCCGGAAGAAACGTATACCGCATCCGCCTGGTTGCCATTATCCTCAGCGGAGCCCTGTCCGGCCTGGGCGGAATCTGCTTTGCCTATTCCATCTCGGCAAACTTTTCCTCCAGCATCTACGTGGGCTACGGGTATCTGGCCATCGCCGCGCTGATCTTCGGCAACTGGCGTATCCTGCCGACTCTGGGAGCCTGTCTGCTGTTCGGCTTTGCAAGGTCAGGCGGCTATCGTCTGGTTCAGGTGCTGCAGATGCCCAGCTCCTATCAGGATCTGGTGATGATCCTTCCCTATGTGCTGACGCTGCTTTTGCTCGTATTCTTCTCCAAACAAAACGGCTCTCCCAGAGCGTTGGGCGAAATCTATGACAAGGGCGCAAGATAGCAAGACAGACAGAATCAAAAACAATTAGAAACAATTCTAAAATTCTACTTGAAAAAACAGAAAAAAAACGCTATAATACATTTTGTTGTGCAGCATGCACAGCAGATGTTGCTGAAATAGCTCAGTTGGTAGAGCACTTCACTCGTAATGAAGGGGTCGTGGGT
>CAYPSH010000101.1:0-5782 GCA_964413445.1 uncultured Acetatifactor sp. | reverse complement strand
CGTTCATCAACGGTTACCTGAAATGGCTGAGCACCAGAAATACAGCGGCAGAAAACGAAAACAGATAAACACAGTAATCTCAAAGCCCGGCACCCGGATTCAGGTGCCGGGCTTTTTTCCTATACTGCAGGCTGCGGGAGGCTTCTGTCCGGATAAAAAGATAAACCATGATACCTTAAAGCCGTTCAGATACCTGTGTTTTTGCCGGATGTTCTTTATAATGAAATAAAATGTCTGATCGACCGCTCTTGCGGGGAAAGGGAAAAATATGAAACTGATAAAGGACAATGTGCAGCTTGAGGTCTCTTTTTTCTATCAGAGGCAGAATGTCTGGATCCCGGTGCCGGAAGAGGCATACGGGGAAAGGGGAATTTGTTTCGAGAACGATGAGGGGAGGTACTGTGCGGATTTCAAAGAAAACGAGGATGGCTTTGCCTGGTCCATGGGCTTTGACGCAAAGTATGAGACACAGATGAAGCTTAGGGTCGCCGTCCCGGACAGAGAAAATATCTATCATGTGATCCCGTGTAACATCTTTGGAGATAATCATGCCGAGGAGGCGAGACCGGGCGAATTTCCTCTGCTGACAGAAGAACATGCGGAGGTTTCCTTCTGTTCTCCTGTCTGGGAATACCGTGCGGACAGGGCGTCCGTGCCGATTTCCGGCGCCTGCTTTGAGGGCGGCTGCGTCTTTGTCAGCATTGCCCCCTACGCGGAGAAGATCAGAAACGGTCTGTTTGCGGAGCTCCCGAACGCCTTTGGAGCCACGCTGGGCTATACAAATGCCCCGGTTACCATGAGCTGTAAGCGGACTCCGACTCCCTCCACTGCTGACAAGGCGTATCAGGCGCAGACGCAGGGACAGATTTATGTACAGTGCGGTGAAGACAGGAGGAGCATTCATCAGATCGTGCGCAGACAATATGCCGCACTGCACAGGAGAGCGGAATATCAAAAGAGCTGGGAGGAAGCCATCGAGGGGCTGCTGGACACCTTCTGCTGCATGAATTATGATGCGGAGGCGGGAGAGTATACAAACCGATGCTGCAAACCGCCAAAGGACATGGAGATGAAGCCCTGGAGAAATGTGGTGGAGATCGGCTGGACAGGAGGAGCTGTATTGGCCTATCCCCTGGTTATGGCCCGGTATCTTCTCGGGGACAGGGCAAAGGCACCCTTGTCTGCTGCCATGAGCGGCGAGGAGATCATTGACCGGATCACAAAAGGATATAATGAAAAATCGGGCATGTTTTATGATCTGATGGCCCCTGTGGATGAGAGCGGAAGCAGGGTAAACGGCTGGTGGACCGGATTTGGGCTGGTGAAGGATTGTCATTGCGCCTATACTGTCGGAAGCGCGGTGCATTATATTCTGAAAACCGTTGCTTTCCTGAGAAAACATTCTGCAGACTGTCCGCAGGAGTGGCTGGAGAGCTGCAGGAAGGTGCTGGACACAGTGCTCCAGCTGCAGAGGGATGACGGAGCTCTCGGGTACACTTATTCGCAGGAGGAGAGAAAAGTACTGGACTGGAGCGGGTTTGCGGGCTGCTGGTTTGCACCGTCGTTTGCTTATCTGACAATGCTTACGGGAGAGGAGAAGTATCTTGAGGCGGCAAAAAGAAGTCTGAGATACTATCATCAGTTTGTAAAAGACTTAAACTGCTTTGGCACTCCTATGGATACCTGGAAGTCGATTGATGAAGAGGGCAATCTGGCCTTTATACGCGGATGCAGACTGGTACATGAATATACCGGGGATCCGGAGTTCCTGGAGTATCTGAGAGATGGGGCTGACTATGAGTGCCTGTGGAGATACGCATATCCGACAAGACCGGACTTTGCCCCGATCAAGGATGGATGGAATTCCTGCGGCGGTTCTGTGACAAGCGTCTCCAATCCGCATATTCACCCCATGGGTGTCATCGTGGATCAGGATCTGTATTACCTGGCAGAAAAGAGCGGGGATACCTATTATGCTGAGAGGGCAGCGGATTCTTCGGCGTGGATGATGCAGACCCTGGAATTATATCCGGACAGGACAGGCTACGGACAGTATGGAGTCCTCTCCGAGCGCTGGTGCCCTTCGGACGGACTTACCCTGGAGCGTTACAGCGATGGAAATGCCTATAGTTCCTGGTTCAGCTATAATCTGTGGGCGGCGGCAAATGTGATGGAGGCTGCCTGCGAATGCTTTGAAAATGGTATCAGCATTTGCTGAAAAGATAAGAAATGATACCATCTGACCCTATGAGAACAAAATACAATCCCTTTTTTTAAAAGTTCAGTTCTGTAAAAAGAATAACGAAAAAATTACAATAAAAATGTCAGAAATGTCTGACAATAATGATTGGGAGGTAAAGAGATGAAAAGTAAAAAGTTGGTATCATTGCTTATGTGTGCGGCAATGACAGCAGGTTTGGCGGCCTGTGGAAATGCGACAACGTCAACGGAATCATCATCATCGGCATCATCATCCACATCCACATCGAGTGCGGCATCCTCCGCGGAGAGTACAAGTCAGGAGGCAAGCGCTGAGGAGCATGATCCGGTCACCCTTCGTTTTATGTGGTGGGGCGGAGATGAGAGACATGAGGCGACGCTTGCGGTGATCGATCAGTTCGAGGAACTCTATCCGTGGATCACGATCGAGGGCGAGTACAGCTCCAGTGACGGATATCAGGAGAAGCTGACGACACAGTTAAGCTCCGGAACAGAGGCTGATATCATTCAGATGGGCGTGGGCTGGATGCCCGGCTATGTCAACTCAGGAGCGGATTATTTTGTTGACTTTAACGATTACACAGATATCTTCCCGCTGGATAATTTCGAAGCGGGATTCCTGGAGACGAACGGTAATTTCGACGGACATCAGTATGGTATCCCTACGGGATTGGCCGGAACCGCTCTGATCTACAATAAGGAACTTGCGGATGAGATCGGACTTGACTTCTCCAAGGAGCTTTCCTGGGATGATCTGATCGATTATGGCAAAAAGGTGCAGGAGTATGACAGCTCCAAGTATCTTATGACGATTGACGAGACCATGCTGGTGACAGCAGTGCTGAGACCTTATCTGCTCCAGCTGACGGGCAACACGTTCTTCCTGGATGATACTTATGAGATGGGCTTCACAGAGGATGAACTCGTACAGACTCTGAAGTATGTACAGGCTCTCTACGAAAATAATGTGGTAGTACCTCTCTCCTCTGTCGCTTCCTACACAGAAAGCCTTCAGACAGATCCCAACTGGATCTCCGGCAATTATGTGACCATGTTCTGCTACACCTCTACTGCAGAGCCTGCTGTGGCGGCATGTGAGAACGCTGATTTTGGTGCGGCTTATCTTCCCAAGATGTCAGGTGCAAAGGACGACGGCTTCTACTGCAACTGCCCTCAGTACATGGTAGTTTCCAAGAAGTCTGAGCATGTGGAAGAGGCAATGATGTTCCTGGATTACTTCTACAACAACGAGACAGCGGCTGAGACCCTGAAGACAACTCGTTCCGTACCTCCTACCTCTGTAGGTCAGGAAGTCTGCGAGAGCCTTGGACTGCTGAACGGTATCGCCAAGGAGACAGTGGATATCTGCCAGCAGTACAGCGGAACCTATGAGATGGGACTTTCCACAGAGGAAGAGCCCATGGCTATCATGAAGGATATGCTGGCAGCAGTGGCATACGGACAGAAAACTCCTGAGGACGCTGCAGCCGATGCAATTGTTTTGTATCAGAATTACCTCAACAGCAAAAAGTAAGTGTGTGAGAAATGGATGGGGAGGCGAAGGGTGCCTCCCCGTTTTCTTTTCCATATCCGTTTTGAGACGAAAAGAAAGGAAATGAGGATAAAGATGAGAAAGCAATCAAGAGCGGTAAGAAAGAGGAATAATAAGGGGTGGCTGTACATTTCACCGTGGGTAGTCGGTTTTCTGGTTCTGCAGCTTTATCCGTTCCTGTCCTCTCTGTATTATTCCTTTACGCAGTACAGCGTTATGTCGGCTCCGGTCTGGAACGGACTGGACAATTATAAGACGCTTTTTACCATTGACAGTGAATTCTGGAATTCCCTGAAGGTAACTTTGGTTTATACCTTATATACAGTGCCCGGCAAGCTGGTGATGGCACTTGCGGTCGCACTTCTGATGAACCGCGATATGAAAGGGATCAATGTCATCCGTACCATATATTACATCCCGTCTCTGTTCGGAGGAAGTGTCGCGGTTGCAATCCTCTGGAAGCTGATGTTCATGGATGACGGAGTCATCAATGCCCTGCTGAACACCCTTCATCTTCCCAATGTGCAGTGGCTTGGCAACACAAAGACAGCGATGCTGACCATCTGCCTGTTGGAGATCTGGCAGTTTGGCTCCTCCATGGTCATGTTCCTGGCGGCCCTGAAGAATGTGCCGAGAGACCTGTATGAGGCTGCGGAGATCGACGGTGCCGGCAAGGTGAAATGTTTCTTTAAGATCACTCTTCCACAGATCACACCGATCATCTTTTTCACGCTGATCAACCAGACGATCAATGCGCTGCAGAGCTTTACAAACGCCTTTGTCATCACAAAGGGCGGCCCGCTGAAATCCACCTATGTGCTGGGCATGAAGCTGTATAACGAGGCCTTCAAGTATTACAAGATGGGATATGCGAGCGCAGTGTCCTGGGTGATCTTTATCATCATCATGATTGTGACAGCCCTGCTGTTCCGCTCTTCCTCAGCCTGGGTATATTACAGCGATGACGGAGAGTTTTAGCAGTATTTCCGGGAAGGAGTATAAAAACTGACATGACCAAAAAAACGAAAAAAAGAATACATCTTGCCTTATCTTATATCATTATCATAGTGATCGGGGTGTTTATGGTGTACCCGATCATCTGGATGTTTTTTGCCACCTTTAAGACCAACAGTGAAATCTTCGGTTCCACAAAGCTTCTGGCATCCTCCTACAGCTTCCAGAGTTACGTTGACGGCTGGAACGGAACCGGTAAGATGACCTACGGGGACTATTTCCTGAACACCTTTAAGCTGGCGATCCCGGTGACGCTTCTGACCCTGCTTTCCTGTTCCATCGTGGCGTACGGCTTTGCGAGATTCCGGTTTGTCGGCAAAAAGCTGATGTTTTCCATCCTGATCGGGACACTGATGCTGCCCAATGCGGTGATCATCATCCCCAGATACAGTCTGTTCAATAAATTCGGATGGGTGGACACCTATCTGCCCTTTTATGTCCCGGCACTGTTAGGGGTTTATCCCTTCTTTATTTTCATGCTGATCCAGTTTATGAGAGGGCTTCCCAGAGAATTGGATGAGTCGGCTTACATGGACGGATGCGGGACTTTTCGGGTGTTTTGGAACATCCTTCTTCCGCTGATGAAGCCTGCGCTGTTTTCAGCGGGACTGTTCCAGTTCCTGTGGACCTACAACGATTACCTGAACTCTCTGATCTTCATCAATTCCGTCAAGAAATATACAGTTTCTCTTGCCTTGAAGCTGTCTCTGGACGCAGAGAGCGTGGTGCAGTGGAACAAGGTGATGGCGATGGCCTTTGTGGCAGTGCTGCCGCTGATCATTCTTTTCTTTGCGGCACAGAAATACTTTGTGGAAGGAATTGCGACTTCCGGTCTGAAAGGGTAAAGCTTTTTAAGAAAAGATTCCCGGTTCCTACTGCGAACCGGGAATCTTGAATGTAATGCAGGTTCCGAAGCCTTCCTTGCTCAGAATGTGAAGATGGCTGCCTTCCCCGTATTTCAAAAGCAGTCTCTGATTGATGTTGGCCAGACCGATG
>CAYPSH010000100.1:0-5789 GCA_964413445.1 uncultured Acetatifactor sp. | reverse complement strand
CGGGAAGATCCTGCACATTGCAGAAGGAAGCCTTTCCCATGACGCGCTTCTGCATGATGCGTCCTGCGATGCGGACTGACTTTCCCTCCAGCTCGGCATAGTTTTCCTTGATCTCCGTGCTGTGATGCGTCACATCATATTTGGTGATCTGAAAGGGATCTCTCCCCGCCTGCTGCAGGTTGGCAAGCTTCTCTCTCCTCACCTGCAGGAGCTGGTTTATATCCTGTTCCTGTACATTTGCGTTTGCTGCTTCCGCCACTTCTTCTACCTCTCGTTCTAATTGCTTCTCTGAATCTCCAGTACCTTGTAGGAAAACGTACCTGCTGCGGTCTCCACCTCAACGGTGTCGCCCACCTTGCAGCCGATCAGTGCCTTGCCTACCGGACTCTCATTTGAAATCTTTCCCTTTAAGCTGTTTGCCTCGGTGGAGCCGACGATCTTGTACTCCAGCTCCTCGCTGTATTCTATATCAAGAAGTTTGACGCGGCAGCCGATGTTGATCTTGTCGAGGTCTACTTCATCCTCTACGACAACCTCAGCATTTTTCAGGATTTTTTCGAGCTCCTCAATTCTTGCCTCAATATCGCGCTGTTCGTCCTTGGCTGCATCGTACTCGGCATTCTCGGACCAGTCGCCCTGCTCTCTGGCTTCCTTGATCTTCTGGGCAACCTCCTGACGTTTTACAACCTTTAGATCGTGCAGCTCATCCTCATACTTTCTGAGTCCCTCATAGGTTAAAATGTTCTTTTTTTCCTGCATTTTCCCGCGTCCTTCCTGTTCATCCACTTTTGATATATTCTGTGTCCCCGGGGGCCACCTGCCCTTTTAACTTAGGTATTATACAGATTTTTCATTATACTGTCAAGAAATTTCAGGGGTTTTCAAGGCCCCTCCAGTGTTTTTTCAAAGAATTGTAAAAGATTTTTTCTGTATACCTCTGCAGGCGTCCCTCTTTTTCGCCGTCAGAGGTAAAATCGATCCAGATACTGCCCGCCGCCAGTCCGTCTGCGAAAGCCCGGCCTTCTTCCGTAAAATCCAGCACAGTGCAGGGTTTTGTGGATTTTGGGCAAAAGAGCAGCAGACCACCGGCGGGAGGAAGGAGCTCGAGTCTGACTGCCAGCCCGTAATCCTCATAGATATCCTCCAGGAAATCATTGGCTTTTTCCCCGAAATCTTTTTCCGGCAGGATCCACTCCAGGCTTTTCATCCTTCCGGCACAGTGTTTGATCACTTCCGGCAGGCAGGGCGCCGTCCCCAGGATCAAAAAGGCAGGATTCCCTGCCTCCCCGAGGAGCGGCTCCGCCCACCGGAATTCTTTGTAATCCACAAACAGCGGCACATTCCAGTGTCTTTTCCACAGCTCCGGCAGAGTTCTTCCACGGCACAGCATTTTTTCCGCCCCGTCCGTGTAGGCGCAGGCACATTCCGCATCCCCGGCTTCGGCACAGATTTTCCCCACAAGCTCTCTGATGGCGCTTTCTGTCTCAGCGACAGTCCTTTTGTATTCTCTCGTCAGGGCTTCCTGCTCTTTTGCCCTGCTGCGCCTGTCCCTTCTCTCCTCAATCCTTTCCCGAAGCCGCGCCAGCCATACGCGTTTCCCCTTCTTTTTGTATGTCTCCTCTGTCCGTGCACCGTCTGTGTTTCCGGCTCCTGTCTCCCCGGGTAGCTTAAGCTTCTGCCCGAACCAGTCATCCTCCCCTCCCCATATGCCCACACGGATCAGGCGGCAGCCATTTTCATCCGCCAGGGATATCTGAGGCTCCTTCAGCCCTCTTTTTTGATAGAAAAAAATGATGGTGTCCATGTCTTAATATATGCATGACCGCTCTGACGCATACGGTCTCATCAGCCATCTATCGGAATATTTCCTCCACTCCCCGCATGAGCTCCTCCATTGTCTCCATGGAGTTGATCATTCCTCTGAAATGTGCGGAATGAGGCATGCCGACCGTGTACCAGGCCAGGTGTTTCCGCATCTCCCGCACAGCCGTGTACTCGCCCTTAAACTCCGAAAGCAGCCTTGCATGGCGCAGGATCATTTCCTTTTTTTCCTCATTGTCCGGCCTCTCAGGTACGGGTTCTCCTGCCAGGGAAGCCGCAATCTCCCGAAAGATCCAGGGATTTCCCTGTGCCGCCCTGCCCACCATGACACCGTCGCAGCCGGTCTGCTCCAGCATGGCCTTTGCTTCTTTCGCCCCCGTCACATCGCCGTTTCCGATGACGGGGATCTTCACCGCTTCCTTCACACGCCTGATGATGTCCCAGTCGGCGTTTCCGCTGTAGTACTGGGCTCTTGTCCTGCCGTGGACGGCCACAGCCGCCACCCCGCAGCTCTCCGCGATCCTTGCGATCTCCACCGCGTTGATATCTGTCTCGTCGAAGCCCTTGCGGATCTTGACCGTGACCGGTTTCCTCACCGCCTTTACAAGGCCTGTCAGCAGTTTCTCCACAAGCTTCGGATTCTTCATCAGAGCCGAGCCTTCGCCGTTGTTCACCACCTTCGGCACGGGACAGCCCATGTTAAAGTCCAGGATGGAGAAGGGGCGTTCTTCGATCCGCGCCGCCATCTGTGCCACGATCTCCGGGTCAGAGCCGAACAACTGCAGGGACACAGGCTGTTCCTCCGGGTGGATGGTCAGAAGCTCCTCCGTATTTTTGTTGTTGTAATAAATTGCCTTGGCGCTGACCATTTCCATGCATACCAGCCCCGCTCCCATCTCCCTGCAGAGCAAACGAAATGGCAGGTCTGTCACGCCTGCCATGGGAGCCAATATCACAGGATTATCCAAGGTCACATTTCCGATCTTCAGTCTAGTCATGATTCTGCTGTCTTTCTGTTATTCTTTCCGTATATGATCCTCAGCCCGTCCAGCGTAAGAGAGCTGTCATAGATATCAATGGAATCCGTCTCGTCCGCGATCAGGCGCCCAAGCCCTCCTGTCGCCACAACCTTCAGCTTCTGAATGCCGCTCTCTTCCTTCACCTTTCTGATGATGTACTCAGTCTGGCCGATCTGGCCGTAGACCAGTCCCGCCTGCATGCTGCTGATGGTCTCCTGGGCCAGGATGGACTTCGGCTTTCTGATCTCAATATTGGGCAGCTTCGCCGCCTTGGTCCAGAGTGCCTCCGAGCTGATGCGGATACCCGGCGCCGTAATGCCCGCAGCAAATTCCCCTGCGGCCGTGATCAGGTCGTACGTGGTAGCCGTGCCGAAGTCCAGCACCAGCACAGGTCCTCCGTATTTCTCATACGCCGCCACTGCGTCCACGATACGGTCCGCACCGATGGCCCTGGGATCTTCGGTGATGATGCGGATCCCCGTCTTTGTGCCGGGGCCTACGATCAGCGGCCTTGTCCTGGTATAGCGCACCAGCGAGCCTGTCAGCGAATGCATCACATCCGGCACCACACTGGCCACGACAGATCCCTCCAGAGAGTCCGCCTCAATCCCCCTGTTCTTCAAAAGCTGTGTGATCAGGACGCCGTACTCGTCGGAGGTTCTCGGCATCTTGGTCATAATGCGGAAGGTTGCCTGAAGCGTCTCGCCCTCATACACCCCCAGCGTCATATTGGTGTTGCCTACATCAATTACCAGTATCATCCCCTGATTATCCTTTCCCTCTGAAATTTTTCGTTACTCTCCATCCTCCAAAAGTCCTGAGACATCCTCTTTCAGGATGACCACCCTGTAGTACAGGCTTAAGGACTCAAACAGCTCCTGCCTGTGGCGGCGGATCTCCGACACCATCAGGCCGCTGCTGATCTCATCGTAGTAGATGTCGTCATCGTCCGCGTTGGTCTCCATGACGATATCTCCCTCCCCGTCAAAGGCGATGGTAAAGACCCCTCCGACCTCCTCCGTGAAGAGCACACAGATGATGTGAAGCTCCTCCTTGATGGATTCGGGAATCCTCTTGAATTCCTCATTAAAATAATATTTTTTCTCGTAGGCATTTGCGCCGCAGAGTACTGTCTTCTTCTCTTCCATTCCGTTTTCCTTATCTCCCGGTTTACACATATCCGTAGATTCCTCTCACCGACACCTCTCCCGCATAGACCGGCACGACCGTCCCGTCTGCAAGCTCCACCAGCAGTTCCCCTTTTTCGTTGATGCCCGCGGAGGTGCCCGTGAATTCTCCCTTCGGATCCAGCACCCGGACCTCCCTGCCCCTGTTTACCAGCAGTTCATTGTACTCTGCCAGAAGTCCGCTCATGTCGAGAGTCTTCAAAAAAATCTCATAGTCCCTTTCAAACGCCTTCATGATGTTGGCGACCAGTGCGGATCTGGATACTTTCCGCCCGCACTCCTGCTGCAGGCAGGTAGCTGTCTGTGCCACCTCCGGCGCAAACTCCTGCAGTGCCACATTGATGCCCACGCCGATGACCACATAGTGGATATAGTCCTGCTCCACGCTCATCTCCGTCAGGATACCGCAGACCTTCTTTCCGCCCACAACAATATCGTTTGGCCACTTGATGTCAGCTTTCAGGCCGCAGGTGGCGCAGATACCCTCCGCCACAGCAAGCGCCATCACAAGAGTGACGGCAGATACCCTGTCCGCAGGATATTCCGGCTTTAACAAAAGCGTGTAGTAGACATTGGTGCCCGGCGGGCTGATCCAGCTTCTCCCGCGCCTGCCGCGGCCCGCAGTCTGCATATCCGCCGCCAGAAGGGTTCCCTGCACAGCGCCGTTCTCCGCCGCGAGTTTCGCCCGCAGGTTGGTCGAGTCGATGCTCTCATAAAAGAGGACGGGATGCCCCACCCAGCCGGTTGTCATACGGCTCTCCAGCTCGAGGCCGCTGAAGACATCTCCCTCCTCTGTCAGAAGATACCCTCTGTTCTGCACAGCCTCGATGTGATAGCCTTCCTTTTTCAGCTGATTGACGGCTTTCCACACAGCCGTGCGGGACACGCCGAAGTGTTCACAGATTTCCTGTCCCGACACGTAGCTTCCCCGCTCTCTGAGCATTGTCAAAATTTCTGTTTTCATATCACCTGTTATGCTCCGGACTGCCATTTTCGCAGGCAGGAACGCTCCTTTACAGCGTAGCCGCCATCACTGCCTTGATGGTGTGCATACGGTTCTCAGCCTCTTCAAACACGACAGACTGCGGCGATTCAAACACCTCGTCCGTCACTTCCATCTCTGTGATGCCGAAGCGCTCGCCCATCTGGGCGCCTATCTTTGTCTTCAGATCGTGGAAGGCGGGCAGGCAGTGCATAAAGATTGCCTTTTCTCCCGCATTGTCCATCGCCTTTTTGTTGACCTGATAGGGGGAAAGCTCCCGGATGCGCTCCGTCCAGACCTCGTCCGGCTCGCCCATGGACACCCACACATCGGTGTAGATCACATCCACATTCTTTGTCCCTGCATCCGCATCCTCAGTCAGGGTGATGCTGCCGCCGGTCTGTGCGGCGATCGCCTGGCACTCCTCCACCAGCTTTTTGTCCGGGAAATATTTGGCGGTGGTACATGCCGTAAAGTGCATGCCCATCTTTGCGCAGGCCACCATCAGAGAATTGCCCATGTTGTAGCGGGCGTCTCCCATATAGGTCAGCCGGATTCCCTTCAGATATCCGAAATGCTCGCGGATGGTCAGAAGGTCTGCAAGCATCTGGGTGGGATGGAACTCATTCGTCAGTCCGTTCCAGACAGGAACCTTTGAGTACTCAGCAAGCTCCTCCACGATCTCCTGCCCGTAGCCTCTGTATTCGATGCCGTCAAACATGCCGGCAAGCACTCTCGCCGTGTCAGCAATGCTCTCCTTCTTTCCAATCTGGGAGCCTG
>CAYPSH010000099.1:0-5829 GCA_964413445.1 uncultured Acetatifactor sp. | reverse complement strand
CGTTCTCAGGCTTTGCGCCTGCGCCATGTCCCTTGGTCAGCTTCTCGCCGATCTGGAGAAGCTTCGGAGCCTTACAGAGCTGAAGGGCCTGCTTATCGGTGTTCACTCCGATAAAATCTACTCCGTCAATCTGTTCATCAACCATTCTATTTACAGCATTGTTACCTGCACCGCCAACACCCACTACGATGATCTTCGCTGCAGCTTCTGCATCGTTCATCTTAATCTCAAGCAAAGGTCTGTCCTCCTTGTTACACACTAAAATTCCAATAAACTTATCATATAATCATTTTTGCAATTTAGCAACTGTTTTTTGAAAAACTTCGGTCAAAACCCCGTTTTAAACCAAGCTGCCGGGCCGCAAAAAAGCCTATAAAATCATAATATTTCTTTCGGTTTATCTCCCCTGCGGCGAGGCTGCAAAATGCCCCCGCTATTCCGGCTTGAACACATATTTCCCGCCGCTCTCATCATAGGTCTGCATCTGGAGCGTCCCGCTTTTTCCCTCCAGGGTCGGCAGGAATCCCGGCAGCAGCATCAGCTTGTCCTCCAGGCTTTCCCTGTCGTTTCCCAGCGCCACTTTCACTGTGCCGAAGTAAAGGGTGATCTCCTCGGATTTATTGATGTAAATCTTGTCCGAGTCCAGCTCATATTTCTGCAAAAGCTTTGTGATGTCCAGAATACTGTTGAACACCTCCGTATCCTCCACCGGGAGCTGCTCGCCCAGGATGATATAATCAAACTCAAGCCCCGTGATCTGCGGCACGCCCGCCGTCTTTACGCTGGAGCTCTCCACCACATAGCCGTCCTTGTCAAAATACATGTAGGTGTCAAGATATTTGACATAACCGGTCAGAGCCTTCTCATACACCGTGATCTTGATGGTATCCGGCGCAAGGACAGACACATCCATCACATCCACAAAGGGAATCCCCTCTACCCCCTTGTTCCGGTATTTCAGGGAGAGATAGAGGGAATTGTCCCCCAAAAGCCCGTTCATGACGATCTCTTTGATCTCGTCCTCCGTGTAGTGTACGTTCCCCTCCACATACACGTTTTTGACAGTATATGTTGTTTTCAGGTAAACCCCGACACCCGCGATGACCGCAAGAAGGACGATCACCACAGCCGGTATCAGTATCGCTTTTCTGCCCTTAGACACTTATCACCCGCGCTCCTAACTCTTTTAAATCCCTGCAGATATTCTCATATCCGCGGTAAATATACGAACAGCCCGAAACGACTGTCTCTCCCCTTGCCATAAGCCCCGCGATCACAAGCGCCGCTCCGCCTCTGAGCTCCTCCGCCCTCACCTGGGCTCCGAAAAGGGAGCTCACTCCGCGCACCTTAGCTCTCCTTTCATCCAGAAGCTCCACGTCCGCCCCGAGTTTTTTCAGTTCCCCCACAATGCGGAACCGGTTTTCAAAAACCGTCTCTTCGATCAGAAGCTCCCCCTCCCCCACAGTTGCCGCCGCCAGAGCCGCCGACTGCAGATCTGTGGGAAAGCCCGGATAGACGTCTGTTTTCAGCTTTCCAAAAAGTCTGGGTGTCTTTGGCGCCTGCACATAGATTCCCTCGTCGGTGGTGCAGACCACAGCGCCAAAGTTTAAGGCCTGTGCCGTCACCGCCTCCATCTGGTCTCCCGGAGCCCCCTCCAGAAAGACAGCGCCTCCGATGCCGATGCAGCCCAGAAGATAGGTGCCCGCCACGATCCTGTCCGCGTCCACCCTGAAATCTGTCCCGGAAAGCCTTGCGCCGCCCCGGATGAAAATACAGTCTGTCCCCTCCCCCTCAATGTGGGCGCCGCACTGTTTTAAGTACCGGCAGAGCGCCGTCACCTCCGGCTCTGCCGCCGCCCCGTGGAGGATCGTATCCCCCTCGGCCATCACCCCGGCCAGGATCACGTTTTCCGTTGCCCCCACACTCTTCAGGGGAAAGAAAATCTCACTGCCGTGCAGTTTTTCCGCCCTGGCATGCAGCCGCCCCCTCTCCTCTTCAAACTCTGCTCCCATGCTCTGAAGTGCCTTCAGATGCAGGTCGATGGGACGTTTTCCGATGACACATCCGCCGGGATACTCCATGGCCACCTCGCCGCATCTGCCGATCACGGCTCCCAAAAGGCACAGGGAGGAACGCATCCCCTTTACCGCATCCGCAGCCAGCGCACCCTTCCTCACGCCGGAAGAATCCACCAGTATCCCCTGCTCCTGCCAGGAGACCTCACAGCCAAGATCCGCAAGAAGCCCCGCCATCGCATAGACATCCGCAATCCTGGGACAATTTCGGATAAAGGATCGCCCGTCTGCGAGCAGCGTTGCCGCAAGGACAGGCAGAGATGCGTTTTTCGAGCCCTGGATGCGCACCTTTCCCTGCAGGGCGATGCCGCCCTGAATACATATAGAATCCATAGACCACCATCCGGATACAAACTTAAAAGACCTGCTTTATCCTATGTATCCGGATGCTCTTTGGTACCTTGTCTATCTGATCAGGGAAACAATGGTTTATGGGTTCCTTCCTTATAGTTCTTTCAGCTGTATCCTCTTTGCGACGCTTAAGACAAGTCCGATCTCGATCAGAAGGAACATGACAGAGGAACCGCCGTAGCTGATAAAGGGAAGAGATATTCCTGTGTTGGGGATGGTGTTTGTGACAACCGCTATGTTCAGGATGGCCTGGATGGCAATATGTCCCATCACGCCCACCACCAGCATCGCCCCGAACAGATCCGGTGCATTGTTGGCGATCACCATCATGCGCCACAGCAGCATGATAAACATCAGGATGATGGCAATTGCCCCGAAAAGCCCAAGCTCCTCACAGATGATTGAAAAGATCATGTCGTTCTGCGCCTCGGGCAGGAAACTCAGTTTCTGCATGCTCTGTCCCAGGCCCTTACCCCAGATGCCGCCGCTGCCGATGGCATACAGCGCCTGCAGGGTCTGGAAGCCCTTGCCCTGCGCCGCACTCTCCGGGTCAAGCCAGGCGACGATACGCTCACTTCGAAAGCCTCCGCCCTCTCCGCCGGAGGAGATGATCAGGAAAAGCAAAAGTCCCACCGCCGCCACAGCGCACAGGCCCATGATCACAAACTTCCGGTAGTCAGGGCTCGCCACGAACACCATCAGCACGGAGATGCCCAGGATGATGACGGCAGAGCTCAGGTTGCTGGTGATGAGGTACACCTCCAGCACCACAGGCATGGGGAGCAGGATCATGAGCAGGAATCCCTTCATGGTGCGCACATTGCGCCCCATCTTGCAGACCACTGTCGCCAGGAAAAGTATCATACACAGCTTCGCGACCTCTGCGGGCTGCAGGTTCAATCCGATGACGGGGATCCTGATCCAGCGCCTCGCATTATGGGACTCCACACCCAGTGACGTCATTACCAGCGGAATGATCGCCATGGAAAGCACATATCCGAAAAACGCAAACCTTTGCCATATCCGGTAGGGGATATTTGCCACGACCGTCATCAGGAACAGACCGATGATGACGGCCAGAAGCTGTTTCTTCAAATAGTAAAACTCATCCCCGAAATCCTGCTGTGCCTCATAAGAGCTCGCAGAGTAGATCATCACGAGACCGAAGCCCAGCAGAAAAAGCACGATAAACAAAAGGCTGTAATCAAAAAAATATTCTGCCTGCTCCTTTTTTTTCACTCGTTTCTTCGCAACACCAAGTGCCATATACTCTCCTTACATTGTCACAGGTTTCTGACATACTCCTTAAACTGCTGTCCCCTCACCTCATAGTTTGCAAACATCCCCCAGCTCGCACAGGCAGGCGAGAGAAGAACCGCATCCCCGCTCTCCGCAAGCTGCGTACAGAGTGCAAGGCACTCCTCAAAGGAATCCGCAAAGCGTATCCTGTCAAAGCCGTGCTTTTTTGCACAGGCCGCGATCTTTTCCCTTGTCTGTCCGATCAGCACAAGCCACTTTACCTTGCCGTCAAAGCTTTCGATCCACTCGTCGTACTCGCTCTGCTTGTCGTAGCCGCCGCCGATCAGGACAGTGGGCCTGTTCATCGCCCGGATGCCCTGGATCGCCGCGTCCGGATTGGTACCCTTGGAATCATTGTAGTAATCCACGCCGCCCTTTGTCGCCACAAACTCAATCCGGTGCTCCACCGCGTGAAAGCCCCTGATCACGGAAAGGATCGTCTCCATGGGGACTCCCATCCCCTCCGCCATGGCGATCGCCGCCATCACATTCTCCACATTGCAGATGCCCACCAGATTCATATCCCTGTGAATGTCCATCAGTTCCTGCTCTGTCTGGCCAGCTCTCTTTATGATCTTATCCTCCCTTAAGAAATACCCTTCCTCAAGCTCTCTTTTGGAGGAGAAGAATACCACACTTGCAGGACAGCGGCTGCCGAAATCCCTGGTGTACTCATTTTCGTAATTCAGGACACAGATGTCGTCCTTCGTCTGATTCCTTGTGATATTTTCCTTGGCTGCCACGTAGGCCTCCATGGTATGATGCCGGTTTAAGTGATCCGGCGTGATATTCAAAATGGCGGATACATGAGGGTGGAACTGGACGATCGTCTCCAGCTGGAAGGAGCTGATCTCCCCGACCGTAACGGTATCCGGTGTCGTCTTCAGACACTCAGAGGTATAGGGATTTCCGATATTCCCCACCACAAAAACCTTTTGCTCCCCCAGATGGGCCTTCATGATCTCGCCCACCAGAGTGGTCGTTGTGGTTTTTCCGTTGGTGCCCGTGACGGCCGCAATCCTGCCCTTCTCCATCCTGCAGGCAAGCTCGATCTCGCCGATGATCTCGGCTCCTTCCTTTTTCAGCTCCTCCACAAGCGGGATGTCCACCGGCACACCGGGGCTTAAGACAACTGTCCCTGTCTCTTTTTTTATCTCCTCCGGAAGCGCTCCCGCAATGCAGACCGCCCTGCTCTCCTTCGGAAGCTTCTCCCGAAGCTTTTCTGCCGTCAGGCTTTCATTGCTGTCATACAGCACCACATCAGCGCCCATATATTCAAGCAGCCCCGTCGAGCCGATCCCGCTGATGCCGGACCCGATGACAAGACACTTCTCTTTCTTTTCCATAGTCTGGTACCTCTTTTTTACAAAATTGTGTCAGTTTTCCTGCTGACCTGTCGTTTCATTATACTCCTTTATTCCCAAATACGGAAGAATATTTTCAAAAAGCTGGCGTATCACGGGCGCAGCCACCTGACCGCCGTAGTAGGTGCCCTGGGGATTGTTGATCACAGCCAGGGCGATCACCTGCGGGTCATCCGCCGGTGCAAAGCCGATGAAGGAGGCGATATACCTGCCGCTCCCCCTTGGAAGAGTCTGGCTTGTGGCAGTCTTTCCACCCACCCGGTAGCCCTCCACGGCCCCGTTTTTTCCCGTTCCCTCGCTCACCACCAGCTCCAGGATCTGACGCATGGTTTCGCTGGTCTCTTCGGACACGATCCCCTCCTCCACCGGGTAGGAAAAGCTTTCCGCCACATTCCCCTCAGCGTCAAAGGTCTGTATCCCGAAATGAGGCGTCACCCTGTTCCCGCCGTTTACGATTGCCGCCGCCGTGGTCAGAAGCTGCACCGGCGTGATCTGGAAAGACTGTCCAAACGCCACCGTGGCCAGCTCTACATTCCCCATGTTCTCCTTATCGTGCATGATCGTGCCCGCTTCCCCCGGCAGATCGATCCCCGTCTTTTTCAAAAGGCCGAACCTCTCAAAATAACTGTAGTAGGTGTCGATCCCCAGCTTAAGCCCCACGGTGATCAGCGCAGGATTACAGGAATTCATCATGCACTGGGTGAAGGTCTGGGCGCCGTGCCCCGCCGTCTTGTGACAGC
>CAYPSH010000098.1:4371-5832 GCA_964413445.1 uncultured Acetatifactor sp. | reverse complement strand
AAAAAGAAAATCCATTATAGGAGGAGTTCAATATGAACAAGACAGAATTAGTTGCAGCATTAGCGGAGCAGGCTGGCGTATCCAGAAAGGATGCCGAGAAGACCCTGAAGGCTTTCACAGATGTTGTTGCAGACGAGCTTAAGAAGGGCGGAAAGGTTCAGTTAGTCGGCTTCGGTACCTTCGAGGTATCTGAGAGAGCAGCCAGAGACGGCAGAAACCCTCAGACCAACGAGGTTATGCACATTGCTGCTTCCAAGGCACCTAAGTTCAAGGCTGGCAAGGCCCTGAAGGATGCCCTGAACGCATAAGCTGCTGACAGGCGATAAATAAGCCCGGCCGGGCATCTCTGCAGAAGAGGTATCCGGCCGGGTTTTCGATTATAAGAGGAGACTGCGATGAGACTGGACAAATATCTGAAGGTTTCCAGACTGATCAAGAGGCGCACCGTGGCGAATGAGGCATGTGACAGCGGCCGTGTGCTGATCAACGATAAACCGGCAAAAGCTTCCGCCAATGTAAAGGAAGGGGATGTGATCACGATCTCCTTCGGAAACAAGGAAGTGAAGGTTGAGGTGCTGGACGTACAGGAAACCGTCAAGAAAGAAGAGGCGAAGGAACTGTTCCGCTATCTGTAAAAGTGTAAAAAAAGATATCTCTGCACGTATGAAAAACACCCTCCCGGCATATAGTTTAAAGGGTGGAAAACCCGGAGCAGGGGGATATATGGAAGATTTGAACAGCAGTACCCGCACACATAAGATCACCATGACAAACAGGGCGAGCTGCACCATAAGCGGTGTAAGCGATGTCCTTTCCTTTGATATACATGAGATCCTTCTGGAGACAGACCAGGGCATGCTGATGATCAAGGGGGAGGATCTGCATGTCAACCGTCTGACGCTGGAGAGAGGCGAGGTGGATGTGGAGGGAAAGCTGGACAGCTTTACCTATTCTGATGTATCAGGAGCCGGACATAAGGGGGAATCTTTCCTGAACCGGCTATTCAGGTAACAGCCCGCCATGTCGGGAGAAACCCGCTTCCTCCTGCATTCTATGCTGCTGGGGATCTATATCACCTTTGTCTACGATGTGCTGCGCATCCTCCGCAGGGCGCTTCCCCACAGGAAATTTTTGGTCTCCCTGGAGGATCTGGCCTTCTGGGTCTACTGCGGCGGGGAGGTATTCCTGTTAATGTACCGGGAGGCGGACGGGAGCTTAAGGTGGTTTGCCGTCCTGGGAGCCCTGACCGGAATGCTTTTGTACAAAAAGCTTGTCAGTGGCTGGCTTGTCAGGTACGTTTCCGCAGGTCTGAAGAGCATTCTGAAATTCCTTTCCCGCTTTCTCGGAAAGCTTCTCTCACCCGCCTGCTTTGTCTGCAGAAAGGCAAAAAGGGGCATCGGGAAAATGCGGCGCAGGCTCGCCCACGCAGTCCGCGGCATAAAAATAAGGTTGACGTACCGG
>CAYPSH010000098.1:0-4271 GCA_964413445.1 uncultured Acetatifactor sp. | reverse complement strand
CGGACGAGGCGAAGGGTTGCCTATCGAAAAAAAAATCAGAACCGGTTCAGTATGTTCCTGGTGTCACTGGTAGTGCTGATGATCATGGGTGTGGTTGCCGTAAAGGCTGTCGGATTGCGGGACAAGATCGATGCCAAGGCCGCTGAGGAGCAGCAGCTGGATGAGCAGATCGAGGACGAAGAGGCCAGAGCCGAGAGCATCGAAGAGTTTGCGAAGGAAGTGCAGACGAAGGGCTATATTGAGGAAGTTGCCAGAGAGAAGCTGGGTCTGGTTTATGAAAATGAGATTTTGTTTAAAGAGGATAACTGAATTTAAGAAGGCAGGTGCAGGCGCACCTGCTTTTTTTGTCGCAAAATCTTAAGTCCTGCCGGTTCCCTTTTTGACAAAAAATGCGCAGACAAAACAGTATGGTGAAGCCGTAAAGGGATTCAAAAAAGGGAGGGACAGGGATGAACACACAACTGGTATCGGGAGAAAAAGATCTGCGGACAGCGCAGGTGACGGAACAGTGCAGGAGAAAATTGCTGCAATATGCGGGCAGCTTGTCTGAACTGGCGGAAAGCTATACAAAGGATTTTTCTGCCGGATCGAAGGACAGGCAGAGCGTGATCGCCCAAAAAAGACTTTGGGAGAGCAGTCAGGTGCTCCGGTGCAGTCTGGCGGAGACGGCAAAGCTCATACAGAAGGCGGCGGAGGAGACGATAGCTTACCGGCCGATGGAGGAGCGGAAAAAGAGACTGATCATACAGGCGTTAAAACGGGAAGGCATCCGGGCGGAAAATCCCTGCTATGTGGAGAGAAAAGACGGTATCACCCGGATCCTGATGAACTTAAGCTGTATCAGGAAGACAAAGATTTCCGCGGAGGAGGCGGTGGATATGGTTTCGGTCCTGCTGGATGAGAGACTGAAGCTTTCCCTGACGGCTCCCTGCCTGGTGGAGAGGGAGCCGAAGAGCTTTCTGCTTGAGGATGAGCCGCCCTTTGTGGTGCTGACAGGCTTCTGCGGGGCCACCAGGGAAAACGAGAAGATATCCGGGGATAACTACGCAGTCATCGAGACCGAGAGGGGAAAAATGGCGGTGATGCTCTCCGACGGAACCGGTTCCGGGGAGGAGGCGGAACAGGGAAGCGGGAAGGTGCTTGAACTGATGGAAAAAATGCTGGAAGCAGACTACAGCGAGGAAGATGCCATCTGCATGATAAACGACAGACTGGCTCTGGAGGGAGAAGACGGGAACCATCCGACGCTGGATCTCTGCAGTGTTGACCTGTATGAGGGTAGCTGTGAGATCAGAAAGGCGGGCGGAGCAGTCACCTTTCTAAAGCACGGCGGTCAGGTGGAGGTCCTGGAGGCGTCATGCCTTCCTCTCGGCATTTTCGGGCAGCAGGAGAGCGCTCTGATCCGAAGAGACTTGCGGGACGGGGATTATCTGGTGATGGTGACGGACGGTGTGGTGGATGCCTTCGGAGAGGAGGACTACAGCCGGATGAGGAGCTGCCTCCTGGCCATAAAGGAGCAAAATCCCGGGGAGATCGCCAGAAATCTGCTGCAGGGGGCATTGTGCGCATCAGGCGGACGGATCCGGGATGATATGACGGTGGGGGTCATCGGCATCTGGGAAAACTGAATAGATACATCTGCATGATTTGACTTTTTATTCTAAATGAGCTAAAGTCATACTATGAACAAGTCAAATACAGCAAAAATGACGGAAGAAAAGGTGTTTTCCTATATCGGGGAACACGGTATGTTAAAGGCCGGCGACCGGGTGGTGGCAGGTGTCTCAGGAGGGGCGGATTCCGTGTGCCTCCTGTTTCTGTTGCTGGAATACAGGAAGCGGGTGCCCATTGAGCTGGCGGTGGTACATGTGGATCACGGTATCCGGGAGGATGCCGCAGAGGATGCCGCCTACGTGGAGAAGCTGTGCGCCGGGGAGGCTGCCGGAGGGGAAAAGATCCCTTTTTTTCTGTACAAAGTGGATGTAAGGACTTACGCGGCGAAAGAAAAATGCTCCGAGGAGGATGCGGGCAGGCGGCTCAGATACAGAGCGTTTGAGCAGGCGGCAGAGGCTTTCGGTGCAGACAGGATCGCGGTGGCGCATAACGCCGGTGACAGGGCGGAGACGATGCTGTTCCACCTGTTTCGTGGGAGCGGTACAAAGGGGCTGAGAGGTATCCTGCCGGTGAGGGACAGGATCATCAGACCTCTTCTTTGCCTGGAGAGACGGGAGATAGAAGGCTTTCTGGAGGCAGCAGGCATTTCCTGGCGCACGGACAGCACCAATGAGCAGGACGTCTATGCCAGAAACAAGATCAGGCACCACATCCTGCCCTATGCGGAAAAGGAGATCTTTCCGGGCGCGGCAGAGCACATGTGCCGCACGGCGGAGATACTTGCACAGACGGAGGACTATCTGGAGCAGGAGACGAAAAAAGCGATGGAGGGCTGCGCGACGGCTTTTTGGACGGCGCCCCGGGGAGGGCAGGCTGGTGGGATGGTCAGCACCGGGGAAGAAAAAAATCCTCCGGATGATGTGCCTTACAGGCTGGAGCTGGACATAGATGCCTTCCTGGGCTTTCACCCTGTCATCCGAAAGAGGATGCTCCTCGCGGCTCTGGAAAAGCTGTCCCCCACGGGAAAGGATATCGAGGCGGTCCACATTGAGCAGACGGAGACGCTTTTTGCGGAAAGCGGCAACAGAAGCCTGGATCTGCCCATGGGCATCAGGGCATTCAGACAGTACGGAAAGGTCGTGCTTGAGAGACGGGACATGGAGGCAGCAGAGGAGCTTTCGCCTCCCGGGATGGAGTTTCAGATTTTTTTCTGGAAAAAGGATATGGAAGTTCCCGAAAAAAGGTATACGAAATGGTTTGATTATGATAAGATAGAAGTACAACCGAAAGTGCGCTTCCGGCAGACGGGCGATTATCTCACCCTGTCTGACGGAAAGGGGAACATGATCCATAAGTCCTTGAAGGATTACATGGTGACGGAGAAGATCCCCAGAGAGCTGCGCGACAGGATACCGGTGCTGGCGGAGGGCAGCCATGTACTTTGGCTGGCTGGCTACCGGATCAGCGAATATTATAAGGTGGATGGGAATACAAAACGGGTTTTACAGGTACAATTAAGGCAGGACTGCACCGGCAGAGAAACGGAGGAGAAAATGGCAGAACATATCAGAGTACTGTTGTCGGAAGAAGAGGTTGACAGAAGGATCAAGGAAATAGGAGAACAGATCAGCAGAGATTACGCCGGAAAGCAGGTGCACCTTGTGTGTGTACTGAAGGGCGGCAGCTTTTTTTTGTGTGAGCTGGCAAAGAGGATCAGCGTGCCGGTTTCCCTTGATTTTATGTCTGTTTCCAGCTATGGGAGTGACACCAAGTCCAGCGGCGTGGTAAAGATCGTGAAGGATCTGGATGAATCCCTGAAGGACAAGGATGTCATCATTGTGGAGGATATCGTGGACAGCGGAAGAACCTTAAGCTACCTTATGGAGATGCTTCGAGACAGAGGCCCCGCGTCCCTGAGACTCTGTACCCTGCTCGACAAGCCGGAAAGACGTGTCATTGATGTGAATGTGGATTATACAGGCTTTCAGATCCCGGATGAGTTCGTGGTCGGGTACGGACTGGATTATGACCAGAAATACCGCAATCTGCCCTATATCGGGGTGGTAGAACTGGAGAAGCAGGAGGCTTAAGTTGAAGCAGGAGAGAAGAGTAGGTTCTTATTTATTGTTTATCATCATACTGATGATCATGGTGTATGCGGCTGTCTCTATGGGGGTGAAGAGCCAGCTGGAGGATTATACCAGGGATGAGTTTGTGGCGGACATGGAAAACGGAAAGGTGATCTCTGTGGAGATCACGCCGAACAGTGAGACGCCCACGGGCTATCTGGAGGTGACGCTCACCGACGGAAGCGCCAGGAAGCTTTATGTGACGGACATCGTCGAGATGGAAGCGCAGGTCAGGGAGTACGGCTTTGACCCGGTGGTGAACGATGTGCCAAGGGAGAGCTGGCTGATGACGACGCTGGTCCCTACGCTGATCGTTCTGGTGGTCGGGGTCTTCCTGTTTATGATGTTCAACGCCCAGAACGCGGCGGGGGGCGGAAATGCCAAGATGATGAACTTCGGCAAAAGCCGCGCCAGGATGTCGCTGGGTGACAAGGGTGTCAATTTCAGCAATGTGGCGGGTCTGAAGGAGGAGAAGGAGGAACTGGAGGAAATCGTTGATTTCCTGAAGGCTCCCGGAAAATACACCAG
>CAYPSH010000097.1:0-5841 GCA_964413445.1 uncultured Acetatifactor sp. | reverse complement strand
AGCACTCGGCTGTTAACCGAGTTGTTGCAGGTTCGAGCCCTGCTCGGGGAGCTTATAGATACACCCTTTTCCTTTGCGGAAGAGGGTGTTTTTTTGTTTTCCCTCTCTATACAGACTTTCAAAAAAGAGGTAAAATAGGAAAAGAGTCTTAGAAAAAGGAGAACTGATATGGGCGTATTATCTAATCTGGAACCAAAGAGTGTATTTACTTATTTTGAAGAGATCACGAGGATTCCGCACGGATCGGGAAACGTGGATCAGATCAGTGACTATCTGGTAAAGTTTGCGAAGGACAGGAACCTTTTCTGCATACAGGATGCGCTTAAGAACGTGATCATCATCAAGGAGGCAACCCCCGGCTATGAAGGGGAGCCCGCTGTGATCCTGCAGGGACACATGGACATGGTCGCCGTAAAAAAGCCGGACTGTGACATTGACATGAAGACAGAGGGGCTGAGGGTTGCCGTGGACGGAGATGAGATTTATGCGGAGGGCACGAGCCTCGGAGGGGATGACGGCATCGCCGTGGCCTACTCTCTGGCACTGCTGGATTCCGAAACCATAAGACACCCCAGGCTGGAGGTTGTCATCACCGTGGACGAGGAGGTCGGCATGGACGGAGCCAGAGGCATTGATCTTTCCGCGCTGAAGGGAAACCGTATGGTGAATCTGGATTCCGAGGAGGAGGGCATCTTCCTGACCAGCTGCGCAGGCGGAGCCAGAGTGAAATGCCGTGTCCCTTATGAGACAGCCAAACGGGAGGGCGTGGTGTATGAGGTCGCTGTGGGCGGTCTGCAGGGCGGCCACTCCGGCGGAGAGATCCACAAGGAGAGAGGAAATGCCAACTGTCTTTTCGCCAGAGCACTTTATCAGGTAAGCAGCAGGCTTCCGGTCTGCCTGGCCGAGGTAAAGGGCGGTCTCGCGGACAATGCGATCCCCAGAGAGACAAAGGGTTTGCTGGTTGTGGACAAAGGGGATGCGGAAGCTTTTGAAGCGCTTATCAAAACAACAGAAAAGGAAATTCAGGCGGAACTTGTCACAAAGGACCCTGATTTTGTATTACAGGCGGAAAGGAAGGCTGTGGAGTGCATCGCAGCTCTGACACCGGAAGCCACAAGACGGGCAGCGGCATTCCTGATCTCACTGCCGGGCGGCGTGCAGGCTATGAGCGCGGACATGCCGGGACTGGTGGAGACTTCCTTAAACCTCGGTATCCTGGAATGCAGAGAAGGCAGCCTTCTGGCAGAGTTCTCCGTCAGAAGCAGTGTGGAGAGCGAAAAGTATGCGCTGATCGACAAGCTGAAAGCGCTGACCATGCTGGCGGGCGGAAGCAATGAGGTGACAGGAGATTATCCCGGATGGAAATTCCGCAAGGATTCCCCTCTGAGGAAAAAAATGGTGGCTCTCTACGAGAAAATGTACGGCAGGACACCGAAAGTGGAGGCCATCCATGCCGGACTGGAATGCGGGATCCTGGGCAGCAAGATCGCCGATCTGGACTGTGTCTCCATGGGACCTCAGATGACGGCTATCCACACCACGGAGGAGACCTTAAATATTTCCTCCACTGCCAGAGTCTGGGAGTACCTTGTGGCACTTCTGGAGAAGCGGGAATGTGAAGACTAGAAAAGGAAGGACTTAAGAAGAGGAATATATGGAAAAGAAAATCATGTTCCAGTGTGATTACACGGAGGGAGCCCACCCGGAGGTCATGAGGCGGCTGCTGGAGACCAACATGGAGCAGACGGTCGGCTACGGGGAGGACGAATACTGCAAAAGTGCAGCGGACAGGATCAGAAAAGCATGCGGAGATGAGAATCTGGCGGTACATTTCCTGGTGGGAGGAACCCAGACCAATTTCACCGTGATCGATGCCGCACTGCGCGCCCACCAGGGGGTGCTCTGCGCTCAGACCGGACACATCAATGTCCATGAGACGGGCGCAGTGGAGGCATGCGGACACAAGGTGCTGGGATTGCCCCAGACGGACGGAAAGATCACAGCCACGCAGATCCGCAGGGCCTGTGAAGAGCATCGGACAAACGACAGCTTTGAACACATGGTGCAGCCGGGGATGGTTTATATTTCCAGTCCCACAGAGCTTGGAACGATCTATTCTGCGTCCGAGCTGAAAGACATTTACGAGGCCTGCAGGGAGAATGATATTTATCTGTTCCTGGACGGCGCAAGGCTGGGCTACGGGCTGGCTGCGAAAGACAATGACCTGACACTGCCCCTGATCGCGCAGTACACGGATGTCTTTTACATCGGCGGCACAAAGGTGGGCGCATTGTTCGGGGAGGCGGTTGTCATCCGCAACGAGGCGTTAAAAAAGGATTTCCGCTATTTTATCAAGCAGAAGGGCGGAATGTTGGCGAAGGGCCGGCTTTTAGGCGTGCAGTTTGACACCCTGTTTACGGACGATCTCTATCTTGCGATATCAAAGCATGCCGTGGAGCAGGCGGAGAGGATCCGACAGGCTTTTGACAGGAGAGGGTACAGCTATCAGGCGCCGAACCATACCAATCAGATTTTTGTGGTCATGCCGGATGCGGATCTGGAAAAGCTGAGCGCAGAGTTTCAGTACTCCTACGACAGCAGGGTGGACGAAACACACAGCTGTGTGCGCTTCTGCACTTCCTGGGCGACCAGGGAGGAAAATGTGGATAAACTGATCGCCGCCCTGGAGGAGCTGTGAACAGGCAGACAAAATAATACAGGAAAAGCCAAAGAAAACACATTTTTGATTTCAACCGGAAATGTTAAGATATGGCTGTCCGAAAAAGATAGACAGGAAAGCTCTTGCAAGGAGGAGTAGTATGAGTCAGTTTTTGTATGAAAATGTAAAGAACCCTGAATTTTTCAGGGAAAACAGGCTGGATGCCCATTCAGACCATGTCTGGTATGCCGACAGGGCGGAGGAAAAAGCGGGGGAAACCTCCTTTCGATATAGTCTGAACGGACTCTGGAAATTTGCCTATGCACCGAATTATGTCTCTGCCCTGCAGGGCTTTGAGGCGGAGGACTTCGACTGCAGGAGCTGGGCGGACATCCGTGTCCCTGCGCATATCCAGATGGAAGGCTATGATGCGCCCCAGTATGCCAATGTGCAGTATCCCTGGGACGGCAGACAGCAGGCAAAGCCCGGTCAGGTGCCGGAGCGGTTTAATCCGGTGGCCAGCTATGTGAAATATTTTGTCCTTCCGGACAACATGAAGGAAGGTCCTGTCTACATCTCTTTTCAGGGAGTGGAGAGTGCCATGGCCCTCTGGTGCAACGGGCAGTATGTGGGCTACAGCGAAGATTCCTTCACGCCTTCCGAATTTGATCTGACTCCCTATATCCGTCAGGGAGAAAACAAGCTGGCGGTCCGCGTGTTCAAGTGGAGCTCCAGCAGCTGGTGTGAGGATCAGGACTTTTTCAGATTCTCCGGGATTTTCCGGGATGTGTACCTTTACACGGTACCGGCAACCCACGTGTGGGATATGAAGGTTCAGACTTTGTTAAATGATAAATTTGACAGTGCCACGCTGGTGCTTGATCTGAAGATCAGGGGCGCGGGAAAGCTTTCTGTGGCACTGATCCATGAGGACAGGAGATACCGCTTCCAGACAGGCTATACGAGAACGCTCGGACTTGTGACAGGGGAAAAGACAGTGGCGGATCTGACTGCCATCCTCAAGGAGGAAAACCATTTTGAAATTCCGGTGGAAAAGCCTCTCCTGTGGAGCGCGGAGGAGCCGAACCTCTACAGGCTTCTGATGGAGGTGAAGGACGAATCCGGCAATGTGCAGGAGGTGATTTCCCAGTTTGTAGGCTTCAGACGGTTTGAACTGCGCGATTCTGTGATGAAATTAAACGGAAAACGGATCGTGTTTAAGGGTGTCAACCGTCACGAATTCAGTTCCCGCACAGGCCGTGCCGTGAGCGAGGCGGAGCTGTGGCAGGATCTTGTGACCATGAAGCAGCACAACATCAACGCCGTGCGCACCTGCCACTATCCGGATGATTCCCGTATATACGGTCTCTGCGACCAGCTGGGGCTGTACCTGATCGACGAGTGCAATCTGGAGTCCCACGGATCCTGGACGGCGGCACAGGATGGATATTACCGGATGGATGAGATCGTGCCGGGCAACCGCCCGGAGTGGCATGAGATGATGCTGGACCGGGCAAACTCCATGTACCAGAGGGACAAGAACCACCCGGCGATCCTGTTGTGGTCCTGCGGAAACGAGGCCTACGGCGGAAAGAATATCTATGACATGTCCCGCTTTTTCAAGGAACACGATCCGGGAAGGCTGGTTCATTATGAGGGTATCACCCATGACAGGAGCTATCCCGATACAAGTGACGTGGAGAGCCAGATGTACACCCATGCGGAGGACATTGAGGCGTGGCTGAAAAAAGACAGGAGCAAGCCCTTCATCTGCTGTGAGTATACGCATGCCATGGGAAATTCCTGCGGCGCCATGCACAAATACACGGATCTGACCGACAGGGAGCCCTTGTATCAGGGAGGCTTTATCTGGGACTACGTGGATCAGTCCATCTACAAAAAAGACAGATACGGCACGGAGTTTCAGGCTTACGGCGGCGATTTCGACGACCGTCCCTGCGACTATAACTTCAGCGGAAACGGCATCGTCTACGGCGGGGACAGAACGCCCTCCCCGAAGATGCAGGAGGTCAAGTTTAACTACAGCAATATTGTGGTCGACCTGGCGGATGAGAGGATCCGTATCGTCAACAAGAATCTTTTTGCCAGCACCAGCGAGTTTGACTGCTTTGTCCGTCTGGAGAAGGAAGGCCGCCTCTTGAAGGAGGTGTTGGTCCCCACCGATGTGGAGCCGCAAAGCAGCGGTTCTGTAAAGTGGCCGTTTGCCGTGCCTGAGGAAGGCGGGGAATATGTGGTCACAGTCTCCTTCTGCCTGAAGCAGGATACGCCCTGGGCGCCTGCCGGCCATGAGGTCGCATTCGGACAGAGAGTGTTCAGAGAGGGAGAGGGCATTTTTGCGGACAGACCGATTGCTGTGAAAAAGCCGTTTGAGGTCGTGCACGGCGCTTCCAATCTGGGAGTGAGAGGAGACGAGTTCGAAGCGCTCTTTTCCTATGGCAACGGGGGACTTGTCTCCTACCGCTATGGCGGAAAGGAGCTGTTCAAGGCGATCCCGAAACCCAATTTCTGGAGAGCTCCTATCGACAATGACTGCGGCAATAACATGATGCAGCGCTATGGACAGTGGAAGCTTGCCAGCATGTACCTGACCCACAAGGGTGTTGAAGGAAAGAATCCGGTTGTGACGGAAAGCGAAGACTTTGTGACGGTTGCCTATACATACATTTTGCCGGTTCGTCCTCAGGCTCAGTGCAGCGTGACCTATACGGTCTACGGAGACGGAACCATAAAAACCACACTTTCGTACCTGCCGGAGAAGGAGCTGGGAGATATGCCGGAGTTTGGCATGCTCTTTAAGATGGATGCAGACTATCACAATCTGGAGTGGTACGGCAACGGCCCGGAGGAAACCTACGCGGACAGAAAGCGCGGTGCAAAGCTCGGCCTGTACCGGAACCAGGTGGCCGATAATATGGCGCGCTACATGGTGCCTCAGGAATGCGGAAACAAGACAGATGTCCGTTATGCCAGGGTGACAGATGACAAAGGCCGGGGAATCCTCTTTGCCGGGGACAAAATGTATTTTTCAGCCCTGCCCTATACGCCTCACGAGATGGAGAACGCAACCCATCCCAACGAACTGCCGCCGGTACACTACACGGTGATCCGTGCTGCCCTCGGACAGATGGGAGTGGGCGGAGACGACAGCTGGGGCTCAAAAG
>CAYPSH010000096.1:0-5844 GCA_964413445.1 uncultured Acetatifactor sp. | reverse complement strand
GCTCCGGCATATACCCCAAGTCCCTGAGATACTCCGCCAGTTCGATCGCCTCCTTCAGTGTGGAACCGGGGTGGGAGGACATCAGGTAGGGAACCAGGAACTGGTTCTTTCCCAGTTCTTTATTCAATTTCCTGTATTTTGCCACAAAGCGCTCGTAAACAGCATTTTCCGGCTTTCCCATGCGGGTGAGCACTGCATCTGAAATATGTTCCGGCGCCACCTTGAGCTGTCCGCTGACATGATGCTCCACCAGTTCCTTAAAAAAGGTGTCATCTGCATCCGCCAACAGGTAGTCAAAGCGGATCCCCGAGCGGATAAATACCTTTTTCACTCCGGGAAGCGCTCTCAGCTTTCTTAAGAGTTCCAGATAGTCGCTGTGATCTACATTCAGGTTTTTGCAGGGCTTTGGGAACAGGCACTGCCTGTTTTTGCAGACGCCCTGTGTAAGCTGCTTTTCACAGGAGGGATGGCGGAAATTTGCGGTGGGACCGCCCACATCATGGATATAGCCCTTGAAATCAGGATCCTTGATCAGCATAGAAGCCTCCTCCAGAATGGATTCGTGGCTTCTTGTCTGCACGGTCCGCCCCTGATGGAAGGTCAGGGCGCAGAAGCTGCAGCCGCCGAAACAGCCTCTGTTGCTGATCAGGGAAAACTTGATTTCCGAGATGGCCGGTACACCGCCCTTCGCCTCGTAGGAGGGGTGATAGGTGCGCATGTAGGGCAGCGCATAGACGTCATCCATCTCCTGTGTGGTGAGAGGCGGCTGGGGCGGGTTCTGTACCACAAAGACACCGCCCGGGTAGCCCTCGATGAGTGGCTTTCCGGTGCAGAAATCCGTGTTGACATTCTGAATGGCAAAGCTTTTTGCGTAAAGGCTCTTATCCGCCTTCATCTCCTCATAGGAGGGAAGCAGGATCGGCTCGTAAATGCCGGAGATATCCTTTGTGCGGTAAACGGTGCCCGGGATAAAGGTGATGTCCCTCACGGCTATGCCGCTTGCCAGGGCATCTGCGATCTCCACAATGGATTTTTCGCCCATGCCGTAGGAGATCAGGTCAGCCTGGCTGTCCAGAAGAATGGAACGCTTAAAGCTGTCCGTCCAGTAATCGTAGTGAGCCATCCGGCGCAGGCTTGCCTCGATGCCGCCGATGATGATGGGGACATCCCTGTATGCCTGTCTGATCAGGTTGCCGTAGACGGCGGCGGCATGATCCGGCCGCTTCCCCATCTCTCCTCCCGGCGTGTAGGCATCGAAGGCGCGCCTCTTTTTGGAGACGGAATAATGGTTCACGCAGCTGTCCATATTCCCGGAGGAAACCAAAAATCCAAGCCTCGGCCTGCCTAAAAGAGTGACACTTTTGGCATCCTTCCAGTCCGGCTGGGAAAGAATGCCCACCGAATAGCCATGCGCCTCCAGGACTCGGCTGATGATGGCATGGCCAAAGGAGGGATGATCCACATAGGCATCCCCGATCACATAGACAAAATCCAGCTGTTCAATTCCTCTTTCCCTTAAATCCTCCAAAGAGACAGGTAAAAATCCGTTGTTCAATGTATAAATTCCTTTCTAAAAACCTGAAAACAAATCAGAACAGATTATAATAATCTTCTATATAATAGTCTGCAAGCTGCCGCTTCTGCTCCCTGACGTGGGCAGAGTAGGCATCCTCCACGGCACAGACGCGCATCCCTGCGCTTTTGCCGGCCTGTATGCCGGGGATAATGTCCTCGAACACAAGGCAGTCTTTTGGGGAAACCCCTAAGGCACTTGCCGTCTCGAGATAAATGTCCGGCGCCGGTTTTCCCTTTTTCACATCACTGCCGGTCATAATGCAGGAAAAATAGTTTTTCAGATTGTGGGCGGCAGCCACATTTTCCACCAGCTCCCTGGAATTGCTGGTGGCGATGCCGAGCAGGATCCCCCGCTTTCTGCACTCGTCCAAAAATTCCGGGATGCCGGGCTTTAAGGGCACCTCATACATATATTTGTCCCAGGCCATCCGGTTCCAGTCTTCCTTGATCGTTTCCAGCGGATCGGGGATGGGGAAATGCTCTTTAAAATACACGGCAGTCTCCTCAAAGCTCATGCCCTCTATCCTTGACTGGAGATCCTCCGGAAGAGGGATTCCGAATCTTCCCAGATATTCGATGTCAATGGCTCTCCACAGCCACATGGAATCCACCAGGGAACCGTCAAGGTCGAAGATAACAGCCTTTATGTTCCGCAACATTTGATCCTTCATGTCTTTTCCTTCCGCAAATATACTATGCCTTCTGCAGCGTCTGCAGCTCTTCCTCCGTCAATTCCCGGTACTCTCCCGGTCTCAAAGCCTCATCCAGCTTTAAACCGCCGAAAGAAATCCTCTTCAGCGCAGTCACCCGGTTCCCCACTGCCTGAAGCATCCGCTTGACCTGATGGAACTTCCCCTCATGAATGGTGAGGAGGATCGTGGTATCATCCAGGCGCTCAAGGCTTGCCGGGAGGGTCATTCTCTCCTCCCCGATGTCAACGCCCCTCTCCAGGGCATCACTGTCTTCGTCTGTGAGCGGATGAGACAGGCTGACCCTGTAGGTCTTGTCCACATGCTTTCCCGGGGAGAGAAGCCTGTGTGCCAGTTCCCCGTCATCTGTCAGAAGAAGGAACCCTTCCGTGTCCTTGTCAAGGCGCCCGGCCGGGAAAATACCGTCCCGCCTATCCTGTGGGCGAAGCAGCTCCAGGACCGTCCCCGACACATTATCCTTAGTGGCAGAGACCACGCCGGCGGGTTTGTTCATCATATAATAGACAAACTTCCGGTACAGAAGTCTTTCCCCCCGAAAGAAGATTTCATCTGTATCTTCATCCACTTTTAAGTCCGGGCTTTTTGCTGTCGCTCCGTTTACGGTCACCAGACCCTGACGGACGAAGCCCTTTACCTGACTTCTGGTTCCGATATTCATTTCACACAAAAATCTGTCAAGACGCATAAATAAACTTTCTCACTTCATATAGTTTGTAAAAAAAGAGGGACGGCGCCATGGGAATCATCTTTGTCTTACTTTTATTGCTGGCTTTCTGTATCCTGACCCGATCCACTCTGGCTTTCCATTATGCATCCCTTGGGCTGGAACTGTGGTTTTCCAGGATGATTCCCTCTCTCCTGCCCTTTATGATCCTGTCAGGCATTCTGATCCGGCTTCATCTGACAGAAAAAGCTTCCGCTTTTCTTTATCCGGTGATATATCCTCTCTACAGAGTCCGCCGGAATGTCTGCTACTGTATGCTGACAGGCTTCCTCTGCGGTTTTCCCATGGGAGCGAAGGTGACGGCAGAGCTTTATGAGGAAAAACTGATCTCCCGCAGGGAGGCAAGCTGGCTTCTCGCCTTTTGCAATAACCTGGGGCCGGTCTATTTCTGCAGCTTTGTGCTGCCTCTGCTGGGCAGAAAGCTTGTTCTGCCCTATCTGTCTGCCATGTACGGCATCCCCCTTCTGTACGGGCTTCTCCTGCGCCACACCTTATTTCGGGATATGGAGGGGGAGCGGCATTCTATCGAGAATCCCCCGAATGTCCCTCTCGAAAGCAGGCGTTCTCCCGATGCCCATTGTGCTCAAAAACTGTCCTTAAAAAGCGTTAAACTTTCCGTGAAACAGCTTCTCCTGGCTGCAAACGAGGCTGTCAACTCCTCCATGCAGAGCATGCTGACTCTTGGGGGCTACATGATCCTGTTTAACCTGCTGAACATCATTCCACACATTTTTGCAGGACATTCCGTGCCTGTGTTGGCACCTTTGTTTGAAATTACAGGCGGGCTCATGCAGCTTACTGATTCCCTGCCGCTGTACAGTCTTTTGGCGCTGTCCTTCGGAGGGCTGTCCTGTATCGCCCAGACCTACAGCTGTCTGAGCGGCACGGATCTGTCCCTGTGTGATTACTGTATCCATAAGATCATCCTGACTCTGTCGGCTGCATGCTTTTATCTCGGCTGGTTTCTTCTCGCCCCGGATTCCTTTCTGCGCTGACGCCTGCGTCTCTTTTTCTGCTGCAGGGCGATGATCTGTGAGATCAGAAGTATCACAAACAAGATCACAACCACCCCAAGGCAGATCTCCAGGAAGGTGAGCAGACTGACCTCCTTTTGCGCTTTTGTGCTTTGTGATAAGGCGGCCTCAGACTCATCCTCCTCTGCCGTATCTGTCCCGGACAAAGAAGACATTTCCTGCGATGACTGTATGTCACTTGCGTCTGTTCCCGCCAAAGCGGCGGAGGCAAATACATGCAGGCTTGTGTAACAGTTGCTCTCTGTGAACAGATCAAACATATTGTAGGCCCTCACCACCACTTTAGGCTGCACTCCGTCCGGAATGGTGAGGTTTAAGGAAAAGGAATCCGTATAGGTTCCCGTCAGAGTATCACTGTCTGGCCAGGCGAATCTGGAACTGAAGGTGACACCGCCATCCAGACTGTAATCATAGTACAAAAGAGGCGAATCGTAGTCCGCCGCACTCACGCTGAGCGTGAGAAGATTGTTCTCATAATCCGAGGAGATTTCTTCAATCCGGCAGATATCCGGCGGGGTATTGTCCTTCAGAGTGATGGGCACAGCCTTCAGATCATCTGAGTCCGCCAGCTCATAGCCGGAATAATCCACCTGCAAAGCGCTGCTTTTTAATCCGAAATATTTTGCAGCCGCCAGCGCATCCGCCCTTCCGAATTCCTTTAACTGCTCTTCGGTGGCACAGTAATCCTCATCGTGCGCCTCATCCACATGGCAGTGCTCTATGATCACCGCCGGGATCCCTAACTCCACGGAATACCGGATGATCCCGTAATAATCGAGACCCTTGTCGCCCAATCTCGTCTTGACCCCTCTGACGAACAGCCCCTTCTCCTTCATGGCAGTTAAGAATTCAAAGCCAAACTGATAGCCGTAACCGTTGTAGGGTGCAAAGGCGGAGGTCCAGACCTCTGCGCCGAAAAGCTCATGATTTTCGGAGGCATTGTAGTGAAGACTGAAGAGAAAGTCCGCCTCCTTGTCGGCGGCAAACTCCGCTCTGTCCTTGATGGCCATGTCCGTATCCCCGGTTCTTGTGAGATAAACTTCGACGCCGTCATAGAGGGACAGCTCATCATACATCGCCTGAGCGGTTATCATGGTCATTGTCTTTTCTTCATGTCCGTTTTCAATGGTGCCCTGGTTTTCACCTCCATGCCCCGGGTCGATCACGATCACCACAGGATCCCCGGTTTCCTGCAGACGTCCGGCTGCCTGCACGCGGAAAGAGCAAAGACAGAGACAGGCCAGGATGACCACGGCCATTGTCCCCACGGCAGGTCTTTTATATTTTTCCCAAACCATATAGTTCCCTTTCCATGCGATGGAAATTTTGTAAATAGTAAGAACCGGCTCCCTTGCGAAACCGGTCCTTCCTTATTTTTGATCCTACATCACATCCAGATTGTCGTCCCCGGTGCCGTCACCCATGGGATTTCCTTCCAGATCCTCTGACGGATGCAGAGCCTGTCTGTTGGACGCTATGAGATCTCTGTACTGATTCAGGGAGCCTATCAAAGTCTGATAATTTGCATTGGAGGACTGAATGGCGGAGAGAAGGATATTTTCCATTTCAGCCAGTCTGTCCTCGGTATACTGGGCGGCCTGCATGCGCAGATCATTCGCCTCGATGGTCGCCTTGTCCAGGATATCCTGCGCCTGCTTGGAAGCCATGGAGACAACTTCGTTTGCCTGGGCGTATGCCTGCTGCATGATCTCATGCTCACTGATCAACTCGTTGGTATGGACCGTGGCTTCATCGATCAATGCCTGTGCCATAATGGTTCCTACCATCGCATTGTCAAAGG
>CAYPSH010000095.1:0-5855 GCA_964413445.1 uncultured Acetatifactor sp. | reverse complement strand
GCCTTAAGCAGAAAGGAACAGCAGGAAAACAAAATGGAGAGAAAACCGGAAGAAATGAAGGAAAATAAGGGGGGCGCTCTGCGTCCCCTTGAATTATATGTGCATATCCCCTTTTGCGTGAGGAAATGTCTTTACTGCGATTTTTTGTCTGCCCCTTCGGACGAAAAAACAAGAGAGACATATCTGCAGGCGCTGCTTGCGGAGATAGAGGGGGTGGCTGCGCAATACAGGGACAGAACCGTGACCACGGTTTTTCTGGGCGGCGGAACGCCGTCCCTGCTGGAGGGAGAGCAGGCAGAGAGCCTTTTTGACTGCATCAGAAATAATTTCAGCCTGGATGAGAATGCGGAGATCACCATGGAGGCAAACCCCGGAACAGTGGACCAAAAGAAGCTTGCGGTTTACCGGCGGGCGGGCGTAAACCGCCTGAGCATCGGCCTGCAGTCGGCGGACAACGGGGAGCTTGCAGCGATCGGCAGGATCCATACCTGGGAGGATTTTCTGGAAACCTGGAGTATGGCGGAGGAGGCAGGGTTTTGCAATGTGAATGTGGATCTGATGAGCGCTCTGCCGGGCCAGAGCCCGGAAAGCTATCGCGAGACCCTGCGGAAGGTACTTTCCCTGAAGCCCCGCCCCAAACATATTTCTGCATACAGCCTGATCGTGGAGGAGGGTACCCCGTTTTATGAAATGTACAGCCAGGGCAGGCTCTCCCTCCCGGATGAGGGGACAGACCGGCTGATGTACAGAGATACCAAGCAGATGCTGAAGGAGCAGGGTTATGAGCGGTATGAGATTTCCAACTACGCGCTTCCCGGTTTTGCCTGCCGCCACAACTGCGGCTACTGGAAGAGGGAGAACTATCTGGGGTTCGGCATCGGGGCGGCCTCGCTGGTGGACAATGTCAGGTGGCGCAACAAGGACAGCCTGCGTGAGTATCTTCTGCATCCCACAGGCTGCCGCGAGGAGATACAGAGGCTGGACCGGAAAGAGCAGATGGAGGAGTTTATGTTCCTGGGACTTCGCATGGCGGAGGGGGTTGATGCCCGCAGGTTTGAGGAGCTGTTCGGGGAGAAGCCGGAGGTCGTTTACGGGGATGTGATCGAAAAAAACAAAAAGGACGGACTGCTTGTGCGGGACGAGGGTTCCGGGGACCGGATCTTTCTGACGGAGAGAGGTCTGGACTTGAGCAATTATGTGATGGCGCAGTTTCTCCTCTGAGAGTCTTTTCGGTGACAGGCACCGCAGGAAACTTTTTGTCATAAACTATAGATAAAAGGAATCCGCGGAGGAACGATTTGAAGACCTTTCAGAAACCGCTGACTTCGGGAGAAGAGGCCGGATATATCCGACTGCTGCGCGAAGGTACACCGGAGGAGGCAAAGCAGGCAAAGGAGATATTGATCGTCAGGAATATGCGGCTGGTTGCGCATATCGCAAAAAAGTACCAGAACACGGATGAGGAGATGGAGGATCTGATCTCTATCGGCTGTGTGGGTCTGATCAAGGCGATCGACACCTTTGATGAAAAAAAGGGCAGGCTGGCAACCTACGCCTGCCGCTGTATTGATAATGAACTTCTCATGCTGCTTCGGGGAAAGAAAAAGACGGCAAGGGAAGTTTCCCTTTTTGAATCGATCGGTCAGGATAAGGAGGGCAATGAAATCTGCCTGGTGGATGTGATCGAGGGAAAACAGCCGGATCTCATCGAGAATATGGATATTTCAGGGAAAATAAAAAAGCTGAATGTTCTTATGGAGGAGAGGCTAAGCGACAGGGAGAGGGAAATCCTCAGGATGCGCTACGGGCTCGGCAGGAGGAAGGAGGCGACCCAGAGCGAGATAGGCGAGGCGCTCGGCATCTCCAGAAGCTATGTCTCCAGGATCGAAAAAAAGGCTCTCGGGAAGCTTAAGTGCGGATTTGACGGGGAATGACCGGAAACGGTCAAATTCTGTTTGTAATTTATGGAGGAATTGTATATAATAGGTATATCCAATTGGAAGTCGAAGGTTTCCCATACGGCATGCTTGAAGAAAAGAGGATGAAAATGCCAACGATAGAAGAGATTTTGAGAGACGCAAAGGAAGCCGGTGCCAGCGATGTGCATATAACGGTGGGTATACCGCCTAAGATGCGGGTAAACGGCGATCTGATCACCATGAATTACTCCAAAATGCTGCCGGCGGATACGATGGATATCCTCGTCAGCATCATGAGGGAAAATCAGCGGGAGCGGTTCGAGGAGAAGGGGGAGTATGACTTCTCTTTTTCTATTCCAAACTGCGGAAGATTCCGTGTCAATGCATACAAGCAGAGAGGCAGTGTGGCACTTGCCTTTCGTCTGGTGGGTACGAAGATCCCGTCGCCGGAGGAGCTTGGGGTTCCGGATTCGGTGATCGAGCTTTATCAGAGAAAGCGCGGACTGGTACTGGTGACAGGTCCTACCGGAAGCGGTAAATCGACAACGCTTGCTGCGATCATTGATAAGATCAACAATAACCGGGACGCGCATGTGATCACGCTGGAGGACCCGATCGAGTATCTTCACCAGCATAAAATGTCCATGGTAAACCAGCGTGAGATCGGACTGGACAGCGAAAACTACGCCAATGCCCTGAGGGCGGCGCTCAGGGAGGACCCGGATGTGATCCTTGTGGGCGAGATGCGTGATTTTGAGACCATCAGTGTGGCGATCACCGCTGCGGAGACAGGGCATCTGGTGCTCTCTTCCCTGCACACCATCGGAGCGGCGAGCACTGTGGACCGTGTGATCGATGTGTTCCCTCCTCACCAGCAGCAGCAGATCCGCGTGCAGCTTGCCAATGTGCTGGAGGCGGTGGTTTCCCAACAGCTGATTCCCACTGCGGACGGGAAGGGGCGTGTCGCCGCATTTGAAGTGATGCACGCAAATCATGCGGTGCGCAATCTGATCCGGGAGGGCAAGGCGCATCAGCTCTCCAGCGTTATGCAGACCAATCGGAAGGCGGGCATGATCACCATGGATGAGGCGATCGTCCAGCTTTACCGTGATAAAAAGATAGACCGGGACATGGCGATCCAGTTCGCGCAGGATCCCGACAATATGGCTTTAAAGATATGATTTTTTCGGATTTCTCCCGGGAAGCAGACCCTGCGGCCGTTCAAAAGCTTCCCGGAGTGTCCCTTTATTCTGAATGAGTTCCTGTTTTTCAAAGATTTTCAGCCCGCATCGGGCTTCCTTTCTCAGATGAAAATGAAAAATTGAAAAAATAAAAAATGCAAAAGGAGGTTTTTGGATGTACAGTACAATTTATTCCGGCGCCCTGTCGGGGGTTTCCGCCTACCTTGTCTCTGTGGAGGTGGATATTGACAGGGGGCTGCCTGTGTTTTCCATGGTGGGTTCGCTTGGAAACGAGGTCAGGGAGTCCAGGGAGAGGGTGATGGTGGCCCTGAAGAACATGGGGCTGGATCTGCCCCCGAACCACATTACAGTGAATCTTTCTCCGGGGGACAGAAAGAAGGAGGGTACGGCCTTCGACCTGCCGGTGGCGGTGGGGCTTCTGGCGGCGCAGGGGCTGGTGCCGGAGAACGGGGCGGACAACATCCTGTTTCTGGGGGAACTGGGCTTAAACGGGGAGATCAAGAAGGTGAGAGGCGTGCTGCCCATCGTGAGGGAGGCTGCGGCCAGAGGAATTTCCCAATGCATTGTGCCCGGAGCCAACGCCAGGGAGGGAGCGGTGATCCCGGGGATCGTTGTCCGGGGTGCCGGACATATCAGGGAGGTGCTGGCCTTTTTGCAGGAGGACGCCCCTGAAAAAAGGGAGGAGATCCTGCCGGAGGTTTCGGTGGATGTGGAGGAGCTTTTTGCAAAGAGCGGGCAGGAGAGGCATTTGGATTTTGAGCAGGTCAGCGGGCAGGAAAACGCCAGGCGGGCTGCGGAGATCGCGGCAGCAGGCTTTCACAATCTGCTGCTGGTGGGCCCTCCGGGAGCGGGAAAATCCATGATCGCAAAGAGGATCCCGGGCATCCTTCCGCCGCTTACCCTGGAGGAGAGCCTGGAGGTGACAACCGTGTTCAGCGTGGCGGGTCTTTTGGAGGAAGGGGCCTCCCTTGTGACGGAGAGGCCATTTATGAGTCCCCACCACAGTGTCACACAGGCGGCCCTGATCGGAGGCAGCTCGATCCCGAGGCCCGGCATAATCTCCCTGGCGCACAGAGGGGTCCTTTTTCTGGACGAGCTGCCGGAGTTTCAGAGAACTGTGCTGGACTCACTCAGACAGCCTATCGAGGAGCACAGGGTGAACATCAGCAGAGTCAGCGGAAATGTGACCTATCCGGGGGATTTCATGCTGGTGTGTGCCATGAATCCCTGTCCCTGCGGCTACTATCCGGACAAAAACCGGTGCCGCTGCTCACAGACGAGGGTAGATCAGTATGCCGGAAAGGTTTCGGGACCTATCCTTGACAGGATCGATCTGTGCGTGGAGGTGCAGGCGGTGGAGGTCCAGAATCTTCTCGGAAAGAAAAAGGCGGAGAGCAGTGAGGTGATCCGAAGGCGGGTGCTTGCCGCGAGGGAGCGCCAGAGGGAACGGTTCCAAGGGACGGGCTATCGGTTCAATGCAGATATTGAGGCGGCGGATATGGACCGGTTCTGTGCCCTGGGAGAGGAGGAGCAGAAGCTGATGACCCAGCTGTACAGGTCTTTGCAGCTCAGCGCCAGAGCCTGCCACAGGATCTTAAAGGTTGCCAGGACCATCGCTGATCTGGACGGGGCGGAGGTGATCTCCAAGGAACATCTCCTGGAGGCATCCTACTACAGGCCCACTCTGGGGAAGGAAGGGTGATGAAAGGTATGGAGCAGATACAGCAGGAAAAGGAAAAAAACATCCGGGTGGTGACGAGGAAGGAGACGGGATATCCGGTGCGGCTTCTGGAAATTCCGGACCCGCCGGAGGAGCTCTATGTCTGGGGAAGACTGCCGGATGAAAAGGTGCCGACTGTGGCGGTGATCGGTGCCAGAGACTGCTCGGAGTACGGGAGGACGATTGCCTCCAGACTGGGGTTCTTCTTCGGACAGAAGGGGATACAGGTGATCAGCGGCATGGCCAGGGGGATAGACGGTATCAGCCAGGAGGCGGCGGTGGACGCCGGAGGTCTGTCCTTCGGCGTGCTGGGCAGCGGCGTGGATGTCTGCTATCCCGCGAGCAACAGAAGGCTGTATGAAAAGCTAAAGCAAAGAGGCGGGATCTTGTCGGAGTATCCGCCGGGAACAAAGGCGCTTTCCCATCATTTTCCGCCCAGGAACCGCATTGTCAGCGGGCTGGCGGACGCCGTGATCGTGGTGGAGGCAAGGGCAAAAAGCGGCACCCTGATCACGGTGGACATGGCGCTGGAACAGGGCAGGGAGGTCTATGCGGTCCCGGGGCGTATCACGGATTCTTTAAGTGTGGGGTGCAACAGGCTGGTAAAGCTGGGTGCGGGGATGCTTCTGGACACGGAGGAGTTTCTGGAGGAACTCTGGGAAATCTTTGAGAGAAGGAGGGGATCGGAGGAGGACGGGGAAGCCGGCCGGACCTTGGACCGGGAGAAGCAGGGGCAGAGGAGACAGGACATTTCCCTGCGGAAGGAGCTGATCGGGAAAAAGAAGATGGATGATACAGCCGTCTGTGATTTCGGGGTGGATTTTTCGGATCTGCCGCCGGAGTGTGAGGCAATCTGCCGGGCGCTGGATTTTTACCCTGCCTCAGCGGAGCAGATCCGGGAAAAGCTCCCGCCAAAATACAGACAGTGCAGCCTCACGGGCCTTCTGATCCTGCTCTGCGCCGAGGGCGCAGCCATCCAGGTCAGCCCCGGATTTTTCTGCCGCCCCGGCAGCC
>CAYPSH010000094.1:0-5918 GCA_964413445.1 uncultured Acetatifactor sp. | reverse complement strand
GGCTGCCTGACGTAATTGATAATCCTTTTTTTGCATACTCATTGCATATTTTCTCGCACAACAGCAAAACTCCGACCAGTCAGCTATGTAGTTTTTTCTTGGAAAAATAACGAATATTTCAGAAATAATTATAACACTGCAAAGAAAACATTCAACTGATTTCACTAAAAATTGTTAATTGTTTATCAATTTTATATTTTGTATACCACGTATACGATCAGAGACTCTCCAATACTATATTCCACTTTTTCAGGACATGTTCCATCTGAAATTTGGCAAGATTGTCCTGCGCGTGTTCTGAAAACTGTTTTCTCAACGCCTCATCTTCTATCAGACATCCCAGCTTTTTTTCCATTTCCGCACAATCATACGGTTTTACCAGATAACCGTTTACCCCGTCCTCGATGATTTCATTCGGGCCCGTCCGTATGTCAAAGCTGACACTCGGAAGCTTAAATGCTTTTGCTTCCAAAAGGCACAGCGGAAGTCCTTCACTTCGTGAGGTCATAACATAAATCTGCGCTTTTTTCAGATAACTGTCGACATCATCCGTTCTCCCGGTCAGGATCAACTGATTCTCCAATTGGCTGCGCCTGATGACCTCTTCCAGAAAGTCCTGCTCCTCGCCGTCTCCCACAACCAGCCATTTCCAGTCGGGATGCCCTTTCAGGACGGGAACGGCAACCTCTGCAAGATAATCTATCCCTTTTATGGGAATCAGATGTCCTACAGTAATCAGCCATTTCTCTTTTGGGGCCGTTTCTTCACTCCGATTGTGCATCGGATTGTAAATCGCTGAGATATCTCTTTTTCTGTTTAAATTTTTTATGTAGGATGTTTTGTCCCCTTCTGTCAATGTGACAATATGATCCGTTCTTTTTACAGAATATCTTAAAATGCAGCGACGATATAACGTTTTCATTTCGTAGTCATAATTAAAGTGCTCCCAGGAGATAATTTTTGTATGGAGTCCCCGCACAGCGGGAATGGACAGAACATCCAGAACAATATCAATGTCTATTATGATATCAATTTTCTCCTGCTTCAGAAAACGATGCAGCTTCGGTATGACCGCCAGATATACCGGCCCCGGATTGATCCATTTTTTCCCCAAAGCAAAATGCTTTATACTCTGATCCAATTCAAAAAAGAGGTGTTGGGACTGCTCCACCAGGCTTAAGAAAAGAATTCTGTATTTTCCCTGCCGGGCCAGTCCGTTTGCGATCATTGTGGAAACACGCTCTGTCCCTCCGCATCTTGTAATATCCCCCGAAAAAAAACATATCGTCTTCACCTTCTGCTTCTCCTCTTTACATGTGTATCCGGCTTCAGTTACTCTTCTCAAGCAACGCGATTGCCTCACAATGGACGGTCTGTGCAAACTGGTCGACTCCCCGTATCCTTGTGAGTTCATATCCGTTTTCGCAGAGGATCTTCAGATCCCTTGCCAGGGTCGCGGAATCACAGCTGACATAGACGATGCGGTCCGGTCTCATTTTGATCATGGTGGAGAGGCAGGCCTCGTCGCAGCCCTTTCTGGGCGGGTCCACCACAATGCAATCCGGGTGGAGCAGCTCCGGATCCTTTTCTTCTCTCAACTGCTTTTCATAAAACCCGGGCAGTACCTCCTCCGCCTTTCCCACGAAAAATTCTACATTTTTGATTCCGTTTTTCTCTGCGTTTTCTCTGGCATCCCGGATTGCCTCAGGGATGATCTCCACCCCGCAGACCTTCTTTGCACTTCCCGCCAGGAAGAGGGAGATGGTGCCGATCCCGCAGTACAGATCCCACACAGTCTCCTCCCCAGTGAGACCCGCATACTCCAGCGCAAGACTGTAGAGTTTTTCCGTCTGAACGGGATTCACCTGATAGAAAGACAGGGGAGAAATATGAAAGGTCAGTTCTCTTCCGGTGAGGGGAAAGCCCGGTTTCCTCATATCCCGGACATGGATGGTATCGGAAATCGTGTCGCTTCCCCAGAGGGTGTGGATCTCTTTCCCCATGATCACATTGGTCTTCTCCCTGTTGATGCTGACCGACACGCTGGTCATGCCGGGAATTGCCTGCATTCTTTTCAGGAAATCCTTTTGATTCGGAAGATATTCCGCCGATTTTTGTGGATTGATGACAACACAGACCATGATCTCACCGCTGGTAAAGCCCTTCCGGATCAGCACATGCCGCACCAGCCCTCTGCCGGTTGTCTCATCGTAGGCGCTGACTTTATTTTCCCGCATATAGGCAAGGATACTCTCCAGAATCCTTTTATTTTCCGCCGCACCTAAGAAGCACTCTGTGTTGGGGATGATGGTGTGGGTTCTCCCCGCATAAAAACCGGTGACGATATTGCCCTCCCTGTCACAGCCGACAGGATACTGCGCCTTATTCCGGTAAAAGTAGGGTTCCTCCATCCCCACGATCTGTTCCATTTTTGCGTCTATGAAATCCGGCTCAAACCCTCCGATCCGCACCAGATTGTTCCGTATCTTCTCCTGCTTGAACCGGAGCTGTCTTTCATAGGAGAGTGCCTGTATCTGACAGCCGCCGCACTGTCTGTGAAAAGGACACCTGGGCTCTGTGCGGAAAGGAGACGGGGTGACTACCCTCTCCAGGCGGGCATATGCATAACTTTTTTTGCTCTTTGTCACCCTTGCCTCCACAACATCTCCCACAACGGCATCCTTCACAAACAAGGTGAAGCCATCCACCTTGCCGATGCCTTCACCCTCATTTCCGATATCTTCAATTTTTACTGTCAAAATATCATTTTTCCGAAATTCCATGAAACCCTCATTTCTGTTTCTTCCATCATTCACAGTCCCGTTCCCGGCGCTCATCCCGCAGCTTTTGCTTTTTGGGATGTCCGCTGCGCTCACACTCTGGTGCTTCTCAGGTTGGATTCGAACAGCCTGTTGTAGCCCAGCCATCCGGTATTTTCGCTGTTGTTTTCCAGAATTTCCTTAAAGCTTTCCAGCTTTGCGTCCGTGTCGTCCGCATAATTCAAAGCCAGCGCCTCCATCAGGGCCGGGATCTTGGGAGAGCCGAACTCATATTTTCCGTGGTGAGCCAGGATGCAGTGCTGCACCTGAGCCAACAGCACATGGGGAAAATCATCGATCTTTGCGGCTCTCTCCGCCACCATCTGAGAGCCCATCACAATGTGTCCCAGAAGCTGTCCGTCGTCTGTGTAGTCATTTTCAGGGAAGGGGGAAAGCTCCCTTGTCTTTCCGATATCGTGGCACATTGCCGTCGTCAGAAGGAGATCCCTGTTTAAGATGGGATAGGCGGTGCAATAGTAGTCGCAGAGCTTTGTCACACTCAGAGTATGCTCCAGAAGTCCGCCCACAAAGCCGTGATGGACTGTTTTTGCCGCGGAAGAATTTTTGAAGGTTTTTGCAAATTCTTCATCCTGTACAAAAAAGGCTTCCAGCAGCTTCCTCAGGTACTGATTCTGAATGCTTCCGATCAGCCCGAGCAGTTCTCTGTACATCTCATCGATGTTTTTTGCGCTGACCGGCAGATAATCAGATGGCTGATATTCTCCCTCTCTGCACACGCGGATCCTCTTGACACTCACCTGCAGGGCACCCTGAAAGCTTGTCACATCCCCGTAGACCTCTATGTAATCCAGAGTGTCGTAATCCCCGATCCCCGGATTGTTGGGCTCCCAGACCTTCGCGTCGATGGTGCCCGTCTTATCCTGCAGGGTCACACTCTCGTAAGGTTTCCCGTTTTTTGTCACAGCGGACTGCTTGTGCTTGCAGAGATAAATGTCAAAAATCCTGTCTCCGTCTTTTAAATCCCTGATGTACTTCATTTTAATTTCATGCCTTTCTGTATTTCGTTTCAAAGTTCTCTGTTCAATGTCAGCTTTTGCCCAGATCCGTTCCTACGGTGCCTCACCCAGCTCTATGCTGAATTCCATTTCCTTGTACTCGTTCTGGGACTGGCGCATAACGGTCAGTTCCGCCGTCTGTCCCGGCTCCATCTGCATCAGGATAGAAGTGTAATCGCTAAACTGGATCACCGTTTTTCCATTCATTTCCGTGATCACATCTCCACTTTGGATTCCGGCCAGCATGGCGGGAGAATCCAGGGTGACATCCCTCACAAAAGCGCCGTAGGGCACGCCCTGTGTGATGTTCGCATCCTCCGTCACATCGAGACCGGTTATCCCCAGATAGGCAACCTGACTGCCGTTTGACATCTTTTCAATGATTTTTTTCAGCTCCGTGATACCGTAGGCCACGATCATATTTTTCATATCAGTGCCGGCTTTATCGGAGGACGTGATGATGCCGATCACCTCACCCTGCAGATTGAAGAGCACTCCGCCGGCATTCTGACTTCCGGTGATATCTGTCATCAGAAGCTTGTAATTCCTGTCGGGCGTATAGATTACCGTGCTCCCCGCCGATATCATTCCGTAACCCACAGAGTTGCTGACCCCCATGGGACTTCCCACGGCGACGACCGGCGTTCCCAAAAGACTTATGGTGTTTGACCTTCCCAGAACAGCGACAGAAACGCCTTCCTCCTGCATCTCCTCCGGCAGGTTGTTCAGGGCAACGGACAAAACCGCAAGATTTGTCTCCTTATCCTGCTGCTTGATCTGCGCCTCCGCCTGCACTTCGTTGGGAAAGGTCAGTATCAGCCGTCCCGCCTTACTGAGCCCCGTGGCATCCGACAGTATCAATAACTCTCTGCCGTTGTTTGCTATGATGAGACCGGAGGTCTGGTTTTTGCTCTCCTGCACATCGTTGAACCAGTCAATGTTGGAGGTCACTCCGGTGATCGTCACCATGTACTGACTGATCTGACTCACATAATCGGAGAGAGCGGAATACAGCTCCCTGTAGTTTTCCCTGTCCAGGATCACACCGGAAAGAATTTCCTCTATCTGCTCCTCCTTCAGGGTAACTTCTTCCTCCTCGGAAGCGGGCTGTGAGCTTTCTGTGTCAGGGATGTTTTCCGCCAGCATATCCTCCGGGGACATTTCCTCCTGATCCTCAGGAAATTCTATGATCTGAGGCTCCTCCTCAGGGTAAAGCCAGTTGCTGATGACGGGCTCCAGCACCAGAAAGGTGAAGCAGGCGATCAGTCCGAAGATGACTGCCATGGAGGCTGTGATGATGGTGCGCCTGAGAAGCTTTTTTCTGTTGACAGGCCTCTGTTTTATTTTTTCAATGATAAAACCGCTCTCGCTCTGATCGTTCTGTTTCCTCTCAGCCATGCTGCTCCCTTCTCTAAGTCACAGTTCACAACGCTCCGTTAGAATTTTCCGAACAAACTGACATGCAGACTCACAACAAGCAAAGTATAAGCAATCCACAGCAAAATTGCAAGATTTGCAAAGTGTTTCAGAGTTAATGTTATCTGTGAATGTTATTTTTTTCGGAGTTCTCCATGTTCCCTCAGAAGCTGCTCATAGAGCTGATAGACGGTCCACTCTGCGTTAGTCGGAGTGACGACGGCTTTCAGAGCGATTCCGGGAACCCCGGCCTTCTTTAATGCCTCCAGAACTTCTTCCAGCCGTTCTCCGGTCATATTGCAGAATACCAGAAGCTCCTGACCCATGTAAGGCGCATACTTTTCATAACCGCCCGATACCTCCCTTTTGGCAAACCCTTCCATGCCTGCCAGGTATCCTATTTTCTGTACACATCTCTCCGGCGTCAGATTTTTCACCCTGATGTCCATCTGTGCAAACACACCCCTCATGACAGGAGTGTGCGCCTTATTTTCCGGTGTAAAATACAAAACTGTCTCTCTCATGCCTTCTATTATCAAATTTCAAACCAAAAAAGTCAATAAAATAGTGCAGTGACTTGCGAATCCATGATATAATGGGCACAAACATTGTACAGATAAAATTTTCCACAGGAGCCTCATCATGAATCAAAAAGTTTTGAAGACCC
>CAYPSH010000093.1:0-5929 GCA_964413445.1 uncultured Acetatifactor sp. | reverse complement strand
AAGCTTCGTCCGCATCATTCTCCTCATATTCTTCGGTGTAGTAAAAATCTTCCGGCTCAGATTCGTCGCAACCGGTGTCGTCTCCCTCTTCCGGTTCAGACTCCCCGTAATATACTCCGTCCTCCGCCTCTTCCGATCCGGCGGCGTATCCCTCATCGTCCGCCTCCTCTTCCGGCTCGGACTCTGCAGCGTATGTGTCCAATTCTTCATAATAATCATCATCCGGATCTTCTTCCGGATCTTCTTCTGCATCGTACTCCTCTCCGGCGTCCACCTCCGGAATGTCCCAATCGTATTCACTCTCCTCGTAGGCATCCCATTCGGATTCCGGCTTTTCCGCATGATGAAACAACTTTCTCATTTCCCAGATATCCTTTCTCCTCACGCAAAGTCTCCCCTGACTCTGCACTTTTAAGATTTTTTCGAATATACATCTTAACAATTCCGTAACATTATAGCATTGCCGACCGCGTTCTTCAAGTTATTAAACTATTTCTTCATAATTTCTTAAAATCTTTTAAATTCTCACTTCCCTTGTGGACTTTCCCGCCGCAAAATAGTAAAGTATGTATGTGCGGATAGCTCCGGACTGCTGCGCACATACTACCTACGGAGGTTATCATGAAGAAAACAAACGACTCTTTGAATCAGGCAGGTCGCCCCTCTCATCATATACCGGATATAGAGATTGTGGATCTGGAAACTGTTGGAAATGATTTTTCGGACGAGGATATGCGGTACAATGCCTCGGGAGCCCCAAATGAGCAGGCTGAAGACAACTCTTCGGAAGCCGATGCAGCCGAAGAAGGGAAGGGAAAGAAGCGCTTTCATTTAAACATGCACATCGTCCTTCTGGCTGTGGTCCTTATTTTTATTGCCGGGATCGCCTATAAGATCTCCCACTTCGGTGTCTTTGTGGATCTGGATGAGATCTTTCAGGACGGACAGGGAACCTACGACGACAGCTACGATGAGATCCTTCCTCTGATGGATGCAGATGGGAACCGGCTTCCCATGGACTTAAGCGACGGTCTGACCATCGTCGCCTTCGGCAATGCCCCCTTCGCAGATGACAGGGACGATGCGGACGGACTCCTCAATCTGATCGCGGACCAGGCTGATGCCACCGTGTACAACTGCTCCGTCACCGGAAGCTATATGGCAGCCTCCTCCGATGTTCTGGACACGGATATCACTCCCATGGATGTCTACAGCCTTTACTGGATGGCGGCAGCCGCCTGCGGCTTTAACATGGAGGGACATTTCACAAATGCCCTGAGCGTCATGGGGGATGATGCACCGGCCGATGCCCGTGAGAGCACAGAAAGACTTTTCTCCATCGATTTCAGCAAGGTTGACGTGATCACGATCATGTACGATGCCACGGATTATTTTATGGGGAACAAGATGTATGATTTCAACAACACCACAGATGTCACGCAGTTTGCCGGGAACCTGGAGGCCAGCATTGAAATGTTCCAGCAGGTTTATCCCGGTATCCGCATCATTGTCCTCGGCGCTCCCTATGCTTTCGCCATCGACGAGGACGGCAATTATATCAGCAGCGATATGCAGCGCTACGGACAGGATGTGCTTTCCGTTTATTCCATCATGGAGTGGTATGCCTGTTCCTCCAGGAGTGTCACCTTTGTGGACAACCTTTACGGCACCATCACCGAGGACAACGCAAAGCACTATCTGACGGACAATCTCCACCTGAACAAGGCGGGCCGCAAAAAGGTCGCAGAGCGCTTCCTGTATGCGCTGAACTATTTCAACACTTCAGAATAGGCAATTAAATTTGAGGGATCTCCAGAGGCACATCCATATCCCTGTATATGGTGTACTCCTCTGTCTCCCCGAACCATTCCCAGTTGTAATCCTCCACAAATCCCAGCACTTCCCTGTCCTGCCTGAGGATGATATAATGGCATCCCGCCTCTTTTGCCAGGGGTGCCAGCACTTCCAGATCTATGGTCTCTGCCTCCATGGCATCATAAAGATCATCCAGATAGTTCCATCGTTCCACCGTGATCTCCCGCCCGTAAGGCATACATACCACCGGAGAATACTGTCTGACATACTGTACCAGTTCTATGGGGAATACCGCCATGACCTCCCTGCCCGGCACCACGATACAGTCACAGATGGACACCACACTGTCCGGCACATGATACAGATTTTCCGCCTCATGGAAATAGGTGTCTTCGTAGATATAGCTGCCCGACACGACGAGCAGCGCCGCGCAAGCCACAGCCCATATATTCTTCCTTATCCCCTTCAGCTCCCCGTAGATCAGCACACAGGTGTAGGCGATCACCACCGTGATGGGAAGCAGCCAGAGGATCCGGTAATAAATTTCACTGTCCGCCGTCCCGTAAACCACCGCTGCGAACAAAGGGTTAAAATACAAAAGCAGGATCACGACCGGCACATATACAAACAGGATCCGCCTGGGCTTTCTCTTTTCCTTCACAAAGAGAAAGACAAGCGACAGCAGATACCAGATCACGATCAGTCCCGTTCCCATGTAAGCCCGGAACAACTCTATTACCTCTCGCCACATACTTTCCTCCTAATAAAACAGGTACACCAAAGCATACAGGACACAGGGACATAACATGAGTGCCATAGGGAACAAAAACCTTTTCTCCCGATAGCAGATCGCTCCCGCGATCCCCGTGATCCCCGCCAGCATACAGACTAACAGCGCTCCCAGAGTGCTGCAGAGGCAGGCTGTGACCCCGGCTGCAAAAAACAGCAGATACCAGGAAGCGGGAACTCTCTCCTTCTTCTCCAGTCTGCCGAGCAGCAAAAGCAGCAGATACAGCATGAACGGGATCACAATGCTCCCCAGCGCCGCCTTTCCCTGCCTGCTTCTGGCTATCATGAAATTTTCCGCCGTGTAATAGGAATAATCTCCAAAAAGCACCAGGATCTCCGTAAAGATCAAAAACAGCGGTAATCTCCCGTCTCTCTCCGGAAAGAGCTGTTCTCCCAACAGAGCAAAAATGGAATAGGTCACTGTGATCAGCATCACCGGCAATGCCACATGTGCCACCGTCACCGCAGGCATTCCCGACATTCTGGCGAGGAATGCCACCCAGATGGGAAACGGCGCCAGCCCGTGCCTGACATCCAGCTCTGTGGTTCCCCCTGTGTAGGGAAGCTTCCGATACATGCTCCCTGCTTCATCGGTTATGGAGGAGATCGCCACGTAATAGGCATCATCCCCGTCCGCGTAGGTCAGGCGCACCGCCTGCACCAGCTGAAACAGCAAAAGCAGCAGGAAGATCATCCACAAAAATGAGGCGTTCTCTATCCCGTCCGTGTCCCGGGGCTTGCCGATCCGAAGGCTCATAGCTCTTGCCCTTCTTCGCATTCCCAGAGCCGCCGCCAGAAGGATCAGTGCCAGCTGATACACCAGATACAGATACTCTACGGTTTCAAACTCCTCCTGCTTCAGGATAAGCGGCACACAGATCAGCTGAAACCCCGCCCAGAGCAGGAACTGACCGCTCACCCATCTTCTGTGGGGGGCATACGTTATCTCCTGTTTTCCCATATATTCCGGTATGCCTCCCGCCAGGAAAGGAACCACTCCCAACAAAAGCACCAGTATCACCACCTGCAAGACCACGCTCAATTCCCCTTTCTCATAAAGCAGATCGTATCTGTGTAAGGTCCTTCGTCAAGCCACCCGCCGTCTTCCAGTTCAAATCCGTACTCCTCCGTCAGAACTGAAAGGACCGCTTCTTCATCCACGCCATACTTGATCAGCACGCAAATCCTGTCTTTTTCCGCTATGCTCTCCCTGTCCTGCCTGTTTTCAAGCTCCTCCTGTGTCAGAAGCAGCGTCTCCGGATATATGGTAAACTCTTTCAGATTCTCATAATACCCAACCCCCGCATAGACACAGATACAGGAATAGTCGGCATGGTCTTCCGCCAGCTTTTCCTGTGCCGCATACCCCTTATAGAGGTAGCTGCCGTCATACTGACAAAGAGAAAAAATCTGAAGCACGAGCGCCAGGGCGCATACTGCTGCGGCAGGCTTTACTCCCTGTTTCCGGATGAGGAGGGCAAGCAGGAACGTCCCCGAAAGGATCACAAAGGGGAACGCGGGCATCACATATCTGTCCACCAGATAGGGTGACATCCTCGCCGCCAGCAGGAAATACCCGGCTGCCGGGAAAAAGAGCATCCAGCAGAGGGCAGTCCTGTCACCTGCCTCTTTCCTCGTCATGTCCCCGGTCGGCTGTCCTGCTGACGCAAGATTTTCTCCGCAGTTTTTTTCACCGGCCGCAGTTCTCTTTCTGGCAAAGAAAACCACGACAAGGATCAGCAGCATCCCCCAAAAGTACGGCGAGAGGGTTCTGTCCTTCAGGATCGTGAGGAAAGCGCCCAGCCGCTCACCGTACCCGGAAAAGCCCTCCGAAAGGTTTCCCAGCGCCTCCACTCCCCTGCCGCTGGAGAACACATCCGAGACGGCAAACGGGAAAACTGCGACACCGATCACTGCCGCGATCACCATAGAACGGACAAAGCAAAAAAGTTCCCTCAGCCTTTTGTCCCTGAGCAGAAACACAGCCGTCACCGCCGCCAGCAAAATACAGTAGAACAAAAAGAAATACTGCGTCCAGAAGCCGAACAGCGCCGCCAGGATCAGCCAGGCATTTTTGCGGTCAAAGCTGCCCTCCCGCCACTTTTTCAGGATCAGATAAAAATACCAGACGCAGAAAAAAGTCACCATCCCGTACATCCGGATCAAAAGGACCGTGGCGACAGCGCCAGCGGACAGTCCGTAGAGAAGCGCCGCCAGGATCCCGACCCACCTGGCTCTCTCCTCCATGCCGTAAGCTTCTGCAAGCAGTCTGCCGCTCTTCATCAAGAGGATCAGGATCCCAAGGACAGCCGCCAGGTTGATCAGGCAGCCCATCCAGGGTTCTGCTTTTCCCCAAAAGAGAGAGGAGACCGTGTGGAGCAGCATAAAGTGAAGAGGCGGATGATTGTCATCCTTCACATTAAAGTAGACCGACAGATAGTTGAAAGCGTCACTGCCATCCACAGTGATATAGTCCGTAAACTGCTGTGATGTGATCCACACCGGCTCTTCATATACATCCGCCGTGTAGGAGAGGAGTCTGCTGCCTGCGCGGTTTTGCACCACATCCGCGATCACTCCCCACAGATTTTGCAGGGTTTCCCCCGCATTTTCCCCGTCAATCTCCTGCTCCACAAATTTTGCCAGCCTTCCCTGGGGCTGCGTCGGCACGATCCAGGGATTGAACTTTGCATTTGCCAGCTCAAAGCTCAGGAGTTCATCCATATGGAACCCTTCCTTTGCGGAGACAAAGCCGCAGAGGACAGCCAGGCAGACCAGAAGCACTGCTATTTCCGGAATTTTTTTTCTCATCTTTTCAATCATTATGCGTCTCCATCCCGCCCTGCTCTCCCATGTCTGTAGTCTTTACGGATTTTTGCTCACTTCATACAGGAAAATCCGGTAATAGCTGCTCTCTGTCTCAAAGGGCTCCTGCCGCACCAGCGAAAGCCCCTGTTCCTCCGCATTCGCGATATAAGCGGCGGAAAGCAGGTAGTCTCCCCCAAGTTCCAAAAAGGCGTCCGTATCCAGCTCATAGTCCGAAAAATAAAAGCCGTTTTTTTCGATGGTGTAATAGCCGGGGCACTCTGAGCTGAACAGATAGCAGCGGTTTCCCCAGTCGTCAAAATACGCCTTAAGATAGGCGCTCTTGTTTAACTCCGGCTCCAGGATCTTTCTGAATGCGTGCTTGTACTCCAGAGAATAATTGTTGGAGTAGCCGTCCAGGCAGTAAAAGCCGTGATACAGAGCCGCCGCCGGATCGATCCCCAGACTGGCCACACGATAGTCCTCAGGCTCCTGTCCCCGCTCATCTCTCAGATATTCC
>CAYPSH010000092.1:0-5932 GCA_964413445.1 uncultured Acetatifactor sp. | reverse complement strand
TGACTATGCCTATCAGATAGCCATTCCTCCGTCCACGCAGATGACCTGGCCTGTGATGTAGCCGGCGCCGCTTCCCGCGAGGAATGCCACCGCGTTTGCGATGTCCTCCGGGCGCCCCATTCTTCCCATGGGGATGGCCGCCACCGCTGCCTCTAAGGTTTTCTCCGGCATTTTCTGCGTCATCTCCGTGTCCACAAAGCCGGGGGCCACTGCATTGCAGCAGATGCCTCTGGCCGCCAGTTCTCTCGCCACGCTCTTTGTCAGGCCGATCACGCCCGCCTTGGAGGCGGAATAGTTTGCCTGTCCCGCATTTCCGAGCACACCTGAGACGGAGGCGATGTTGATGATCCTTCCGCTCTTCTGTTTCAAAAACTGTCTGGAGAAATGACGGATCGTGTTGAAGGCACCCTTTAAGTTGGTGTCCACCACACTGTCAAACTCCTCCTCCTTCATGCGCAGGATCAGATTGTCCCTCGTGATCCCCGCATTGTTCACCAGAATGTCCAGGCGGCCGTATTTTGCTGTCACTTCCGCAGCCATTTTCTCGCAGGCTGCATAGTCAGACACATCGCAGCAGAGCGCTTCCGCATTTTGGCCCGCAGCCCTGATCTCTTCCGCCACGGCCTCCGCCCGCTCTCTGGAACCGTTGTAATTTACCAGCACCGTCGCGCCCCTGTCTGCCAGGGCAAGGGCGATGGCTCTTCCGATCCCTCTGGATGCCCCTGTCACCAGTGCAACCTGTCCGCTTAACTCTCTTGTATTGTCGCTCATCCGTCAACCTGCCTTTTCTTCCAGAAGCGCCTTCAGGTTCTCGACCGTCTCCACATTTTTCACAGTCACCTCGCGGGAAGTCTTGCGCAGGAATCCTGCGAGTGTCTTTCCGGGGCCGATCTCGATGAAGGTGTCCACGCCGTCCTCTATCATCCGGAGCATGGTCTCTCTCCATCTCACTGTGCCGGAAACCTGCTTAGCCAGAAGCTCCTTCACCGGAGCACTGTCCGTCACAGGCCTGGCCTCCACATTGCAGTAGTAGGGGATACCCGGAGCCGCAACGGGGACATTGTTCAATTCCCCCGCCAGCTTCTCCCCGGCACCGGCCAGGAGTGCGGAGTGGAAGGGGCCGCTTACCTTTAAGGGCACACATCTCTTCGCCCCTGCCTCCGTAAGCTTGACAGCCGCTGCCTCCACAGCCGCCTTCTCTCCCGTGATCACGATCTGTCCGGGACAGTTGTCGTTTGCGATGGAGACAATCCCGTCAGTCTCTTCGCATATCCTGCCGATCGTCTCTGCATCCAGCCCTAAGACCGCCGTCATGGCTCCCCCTTCCGGATACGCCTCCTGCATGAAGATGCCGCGGCTCCTGATCAGGCGGAACAGATCGGGCAGTTCCATCACTCCCGCAGCAGCCAGAGCGCCGTACTCTCCGAGGCTTAAGCCCGCGCAGCAGTCAGCCTGAAAGCCCTGCTCCTCCATCACCTTCAGGATCGCCACCTCAGTGGTCAGCATGGCGATCTGCGTGTACTCGGTGATGTTCAGCTTATCGTTCTCCTCAAAGCAAAGACCTGCCACATCCAGGCCTGTAGCCTCAGATGCCAGATCATACACCTTCCTTGCAGTCTCATATGTATCATAAAAATCCTTGCCCATGCCAAAGTACTGCGCACCCTGGCCGGGGAAGACAAATGCAGTCTTACTCATATTTTCCTCCCAAAAGCTTCTCGGCCTGCTCCATGATCTCCAGGATCATCTCCCTGCAGGTCTGCTCTCTGTTTACCATGCCTGCGATCTGGCCTGCCATGACGGTTCCGTTTACCACATCCCCCTCGACAACGGCTCTGCGCAGCGCACCGAGACCCAGCTTTTCCAGAGTCTCAAAATCGGCTCCCTCCTGTTCCAGTCTCAGGTATTCCCTTGTCATCTTATTTCTCAGGGAACGCACCGGATGACCTGTGCTCATGCCTGTGACCTCAGAGTCGATATCCTTTGCCTTGATCAGCTTTTCCTTATAGTTTGCGTGTACGATGGACTCCTTTGCAACCACAAAACGGGTACCCATCTGCACACCTTCCGCACCCAGCATCATAGCAGCAGCCAGTCCTCTGCCGTCCCCGATACCACCTGCCGCAATGACAGGAACAGAGACACTGTCCACCACCTGGGGAACCAGCGCCATAGTTGTGAGAGAGCCGATATGTCCGCCGCTCTCCATGCCTTCCGCCACAACTGCATCCGCACCCGCGCGCTCCATCATCTTTGCCATGGCACAGCTTGCCACGACAGGGATCACCTTTATGCCTGCTTCCTTCCACATCGCCATGTATTTTCCGGGATTTCCGGCTCCGGTGGTCACCACCCTGACGCCTTCCTCCACCACTACTCTGGCAATCTCATCCGCCTCCGGATTCATCAGCATAATATTGACGCCGAAGGGTTTCTCTGTCTTTTCCTTTGCAAGGCGCACCTGCTCCCGCACAAAGGAAGCAGGCGCGCCGCCTGCTCCGATCAGTCCGATTCCTCCCGCCTCAGAGACAGCAGATGCAAGCTGGTGCTCCGCTACCCAGGCCATGCCGCCCTGTATGATTGGATATTCGATCCCCAAAAGCTCTGTCAGTCTTGTTTTCATCATCAATACCCCGTCTCCAGTTTTTTAAGCCTCTATGCCCTTTGCCTGCAGGTAATTCAGCACATCGCCTACTGTCACAAGCTGCTCCAGATCCTCGGAAGGGATCTCGATCTTAAACTCTTCCTCAAGTGCCATCACCATTTCAAACAGATCCAGGGAGTCTGCGCCCAGATCTTCCTTGAAGTTGGTCTCCTCCGTGATCTCTGCTCCGTCTGCATTCAGCTTATCCTCGATGACTTCTTTAACCTTTTCTAACATGTTTTTGTTCTCCTTTTCGTTTTGTTGTCTGTTCCTCGTAGTTTTGCAAACCATATAAAGCAGTTTGATATTCTACATGTTTGAATTTCAAAATATTTGAATGTCAAACTATTTGGTACTATACTATTCAGCGGTACAGTTTGTCAATCTGTCTTTTGGTATACACAAACAGGCGGCATCCTCTACGCAAAATGGGCAAATAATTATCTTTTTCATAAAAAATAGTTTTTTTACTGGAAAGGCTGCGGAATTGTGCTATAATTTCTCTGATAAATCTTCATTCTTCTTTCGATTTTCCAGGGGTGATGGTTTTAGTATTGATCTTACAATTCCAGGAGGATTTTTGTATGATAGCTAACGACCGTAAAAGTTCTTTTGATATCTTTTGCGGCATCGCTGAAGAGTTCGCTCCCAGCATGAACGACTACCTCTTTGTCTACGATGTTCCCAACGACACCTGTTATATCACCGAACAGGCCACGAAACGCTTTAAGCTTCCTTCCAACGTGATCCGCAATCCCATACACGCCGCTGAAAGTTATGTTTATCCAGATGACCTTAAGCTTTTTTACGAAGATATGCATCGGATCATCTCCGGCGAGCAGACCGCACACAATCTGGAATACCGGTGGGTCGGCAGAAACGGCAGTCCCATCTGGATAAACGGCAAGGGACGGCTTCTCTTTGATGCCGACGGTTCCCCCGATCTTCTTGTGGGCTGCGTCAATGAGATCGGCCAGAAGGCAAGAGCAGACAATGTCAGCGGGCTGTTGGGCGAAAGCTCTCTGCGCGAACATTTTCACTGTCTGGATTCTGACCTCTCCGACGTGGTTTTGCTGCGGATCGGCATTGATGATTTCAAGATAATCAACGAGAGACACGGCAGCCAGTACGGAGACTATGTACTCCGCGAGGTGGCAGACTGTATCTGTTCTTCTCTGGAGCCCGGTCAGCTTGTCTACCATATGATGTCGGATGAATTTATGATCCTGGATCTGTATGGCTCGGACAGCAGATCCATGGAGCAATTGTATCAGCAGATCTGCTTCAGGGTGGAGGCATCTGTTGCAAAACAGCATTACAAGGCGCTCTATACCATTTCCGCCGGCCTTTTGAGGCTGAGGGATATCGCCCCGGACGCCCGCGGGGATTACGTGGAAGCCATGAAGCTGTCCGAGTTTGCCCTGTCCGAGGCCAAGAACCGGGGCAAGAACCGGATGTACAGCTACCGCTCCGAGGACTACACCGCCTTTCTGAGGAAGCGTCATATCCGCACCAACATGAGTCAGGCGCTCTCCGACAATTATAAGGGCTTTGAAGTGTATTATCAGCCCATCATCAATCCCCAGCTCGGCTCTCTCTACGCTGCGGAGGCACTGCTTCGTTTTCACAGCCCTTCCGGCGAGACCACCGGTCCCAGTGAGTTTGTCCCGGTCTTGGAGGAGAGCGGACTGATCGTCCCTGTAGGCAAATGGATCATCCGCCAGGCGCTCGATATGTGCAGAAAGGTCAGGACAGTATATCCTGACTTTAAGGTTTCCGTGAACCTGTCCTATATACAGATCATGAAGTTCCCTCTCTACGAGGAGGTCATGGCCGCGCTTGAGAAAGCAGGGCTCCCACCCTCCAGCCTGATCGTGGAGATGACGGAAAGCGGCCAGCTCGAGGGCGATTCCGCCGCCCGCGACATCTGGAGAAAATTAAAGGCAAGCGGCGTGAACATTGCATTGGACGACTTCGGGACAGGATACTCCAACCTGACCAACATCGGGGATCTGCGCCCCGACTATTTAAAGATAGACCATGTCTTTACCACCAGGGCGCTGCGGAGCGAATACGAATTCGAGCTTCTGCGCCATGTGGTCAACATGGCTCATTCCATCGGCTTAAACCTTGTGGTGGAGGGTGTTGAGACTCTGGATGAGCTGATACGGATCTTACAGTTAAATCCTGACTTTATACAGGGCTTCTTCTACTGTTCGCCCTGTCCCAGAGCGGAATTTTTCACAAAATATCATATCTGACCGAAGACTTTCGGGCAAAATGCGCGCCCGTACACATGAAAAAAGACACCTTTCGGTGTCTTTTTTTTCCAGGGAAACACTGATTTGATCAGCGTTTTCCTATTTTATCTCATGGCGCTGGCTGTTGCCCTTTTTCAATCGGTACATTGCCCTCGCAAGAGAGGCCTGAGAAATATGGTACTCCTGTATGCTCTGCTTCTGGCGCAGCTGCTCCTTCGCCCTCTCAAGTGCATCCCGGGCTCTGACCTCATCGATGTCCTCCGGCCGCTCCGCCGTGTCCACAAGCATGGTGACACGGTTGTTTGCAACGTAGACCAGGCCGATGCCGACCACTGCCTCATGCCACTTGTCGCTCTCTCCGTCCGTAAAGCGGATCTCGCCCACAGAGGTGGCAACGATCATATTCTGATGGTGCGCCTGTATGGCGAGTTCACCGTCCAGCGCAGGCACGATCAGTGTTGCACATTTACCGCTGTAAAACACCTTGTTGCTGGCCATGACTTTCAGATAGAATGTATTCATATGGCGCGCCTCGCCTCCTTAACCCTGATTTGCCATCTTCTTTGCCTTCTCTGCCACCTCATCGATAGTTCCCACATTGAAGAAAGCAGCCTCGGGATACTCATCCATATCGCCGTTAATGATGGCCTTAAATCCGCGGATGGTCTCCTTTACGGGCACATACTTGCCGGGGATACCGGTGAACACCTCTGCCACATGGAAGGGCTGGGAGAGGAAACGCTGGATCTTTCTGGCGCGGTAGACTGTGATCTTATCCTCCTCGGAAAGCTCGTCCATACCTAAGATAGCGATGATATCCTGCAATTCCTTGTACTTCTGCAGCATGGCCTGTACGGCTCTGGCTGTCTCATAGTGCTCCTCGCCGACCACATCTGCCTCCAGTATCCTGGAAGTGGACTCCAGCGGGTCGACCGCCGGATAAATACCCTGCTCCACGATCTTTCTGGAAAGAACAGTCGTGTCATCCAGATGGGCAAAGGTCGTCGATGGTCCAGGGTTTCCGTGG
>CAYPSH010000091.1:0-5965 GCA_964413445.1 uncultured Acetatifactor sp. | reverse complement strand
TGCTTTTGCCTTTTTCAGCATCTCTGTTGCAGAAACTAACATAGTACATACCTCCGTTTTTCAATTTTTATCGCTCTCGGCCGGAGCTTACGCCCCTGCCGCTTCGCTCTATCAAATGTGTACAAACTCGCAAACCCGCATCTTCGATGCTCCATCGTCTGCTCGTTTCGGGCAGAGCCCTCGAAACGCTTCGCGTTCCTCGGTCGCTTCGCTCACCAAATGTTTCCGCCGACATCTGCCCGTACAAGCACGGCATCTGTCGTCAAAACCACTTGGCTCTGCCCTACACGCACATTATACCGCTTTAGAATATACATGTCAAAATGATTTTATCCGGATTTCGATTGCTCTGCAGAGATTCCGGATCTGCACTTTTTCGTGGATTCCGCCGTTTTCCCCGTCCAGTGTCCACGACACTGGTTCACGGGATTCCAACAAAATATTGTCTGTTCGAAAACAGTACATGGCGTCGGTATCGATGTCCCGGTTTAGGAGAGATATCATAATATTGTTCAGTTCAACAGGATTGTTCGGTTTTCTGATGAGGGTCACCTCAAACAAACCGTCATCCAGCTTCACATTTTTGCCGGTGATATTTTTGAAACCGCCCACTGAAATGGAATTTGTGATCATACCGAAGATAAAATCATCCTCTATCTCCTGCTCCTTACAGGTGATCTTCATGTGGCAGGAGCGAATGGCGGGCAGCCGCTTCATCCCCTCCAGCACATAAGCCATATGGCCGAGCACATTTTTCATATCCTGTCCCGTCTCGTAGGACACATCCGTAAAAAGGCCGAAGGCTGCGATGTAGACGAAATAGTCTTCGTTAAAAAGCCCCACGTCACAGGGGAAATTCTGTCCCTCCACGACGGTTTTTGCCGCCCGTACCATGTTCTTTGAAAGGGAGAGACTTCCTCCGAAGTCGTTTGTACTGCCCGCCGGGATATAGCCGATCGGAGTCTGAAAGCCGCTGTCCATCATACCGCTCACCATCTCGTCCAGTGTGCCGTCGCCGCCGCTGCACACCACCAGGTCAAAATCCCGCTCTCTGCCCGCCACCGCGAGCCTTGCATCACCCTTCCTGCCGGTGGGAAACACCGTCATCTCATATCCCGCAGCCGCAAACACATCCAGAATGTCTGCCAGATGCTGCCTTATTTTTGCTTTTCCTGCCTTTGGATTATAGACAAATAAAAGTTTTTTTGCCAAATTGCCAGTCCCCTTTTGGAAAACGTTTTTATTCCCCTATGAAAAAAGCAGACCCAACAGATACCTCTGCTGAACCCGCTTTGATGATCTTGCTTTTATTTCACGGTTGAGATCCGCTCTCCTCTTCCGCTCAGGAAATTCTCGATGCCGCACACCGCTGCCTCCTCATCCATACCGTCCGCAGAGACAATCAATTCCTCGCCGCTGTCCAGGCCAAGGCTCATCATTCCCATAATACTCTTTGCGTTCACCTTTTTTTCGCCGGACCATACGTAGATGGTACTGTCGTACTTGCTTGCCTCCTGAACCAACAGCGCAACCGGCCTCGCCTCCAGACCGTTCTTTAATTGAATCAGGATACTTTTCTTAGTCATAATTTTTCCTCCTCTTTGCCCCGGGGCATCGTGATATAATGACCTAATTTGAGGCAGAAAACGGCCGGATGTCCATCCGTCATGAATGCGAAGCATTCACTGTAGCCTTATTCTTTCTGCCAGCTCGCTGAGTTTGCGCAATCTGTGGTTGACACCTGACTTTCCGATGGGCGGCGTAAAATATTCCCCCAGTTCTTTCAAGGGTGCGTCGGGATTTTCAAGTCGGATCTCTGCCATCTCCCGAAGGGAATCCGGAAGATTTTGAAAGCCGTAGTGAGCTCTTATATATTCTATATCCTCCACCTGCCTCGCAGCAGCATTGACCGTCTTCGCAATATTGGCGGTCTCACAGTTGACACGTCTGTTGACGGAATTTCTCATCTCCTTCAGGATCCGCGTGTTTTCCAGATTCATCAGAGAGACGGGCGCCTCGCACACATTTAAAAGATCCACAATGGCAGATCCTTCCTTCAGGTAAACCACGTGATATTTCTTGCGAAGGATGATCTTTGACTCGATATCAAAGTCCGCCATCACATCTTTCAGCTGCTCCGCCTTTTCTTCGCTGTCACAGTCGAATTCCAGATGGTATCCCTTCGCAGGGTCACTCATGGAGCCGATGCTTAAGTATGCTCCCCGAAGGAACGCCCGCCTGCAGCAGGAATTTTTTATGAGGAGCGGGTTCACCGGTTTCTCCAGGTCTCCCGTCTTTTGCAAGAGGCCCTGTATGTCTGCCTCCGTCAGGGAAGCGTCAGCTTCTATATTATATGCTTTTTTCAATAATGTAAAGCCTTTTCTGACAACAGCCTCATTTTCCGTTTGAAATCCGACCGCAAAATTCCCCTGTCCGTCGCACCCGTACTGCCCGCAAAAATGCATAAGTGCCGCCAGTTCCGCTATCTGGCAGTGCCTTGCCGGGCTGATATGCCTTGCCAGTTCCTCCTTCACTTCGCTTGAAAATGACATGTCTGCTCCTTACCCTCATGTCCCCTGATGATTCACATCCCTGTGGTACAGCTTCAGGCCATAATTTCCCTTATCCTTCATCCGCCGGTAAAATTCATTCGCCAGGGTGACACTTCTGTGCTTGCCGCCCGTACAGCCGATGGCGATCACCAGCCTGTACTTGCCTTCCTTCACATAATTCGGGATGAGGAACTGCACCATGTCCTCCAGCTTGTCCAGAAAAGTCCCGGCTTCCTCAAAGGACAGGACGTAATCCTGCACCTCTTTGTCATTTCCCGTCTTTTTCTTCAGCTCGTCGATATAAAAGGGATTCGGCAGGAAGCGCACATCAAACACAAGATCCGCGTCCGCCGGTATGCCGTGCTTGAAGCCGAATGACATGACAGTCACCATCAGGCTGTTGTATTCCCCGTTCTCCACAAAAATACGATCCAGCTCCGCCTTCAGTTCCCTTGTCAGCAGATTGCTGGTATCGATGACATAGTCGGAATTTTTCCGGATATTCTCTAATGCCTTCCTCTCTCTGCGGACTCCGTCCTCGACTCTGCCGTCCACCGCAAGAGGATGTATGCGCCTCGTCTCCTTGTAGCGCTTGATCAGGACATTTTCGTCCGCATCCATAAACAGGATCTCAAATTGATAGCCGCTTTTCTTCAGCTGCTCCAGGATTCTGGTGGCATCCTCAAAGGACTGATCCGCACGCACATCCAGCCCCAGCACAACCTTGCTGATCTCGCTGTTTGGCATGGAGACCAGCTCTACAAATTTCTTTACCAGCGAGATGGGCAGATTGTCAACACAATAAAAGCCTGCATCCTCCAGCATTTTCAGAGCGGTACTCTTACCGCCGCCGCTCATTCCCGTTACTACCACGAACCTCATATTCTCACCTTACCGTAAAACCAAATCCGGATCGCAGGCCGGCCTTTCACAGTTCCTAAAAGCCCAGAAACATGATCTCCGGCTCCAGCCTGATGTGAAATTTCTCTTTCACTCTCTCCTGCACTTCACGAATGACATCCCGCACATCCTGGGCGGTGGCATTCCCTGTGTTGATGATAAAACCGCAGTGCTTGTCAGAGACCCTTGCACCGCCTATCTGAAAGCCCCTTAGTCCTGCCTCCATGATCAGCTTTCCCGCATAATTTCCCTCCGGGCGCTTAAAAGTGCTGCCTGCGCTGGGATATTCCAGAGGCTGCTTCTCCCGCCTTTTCTCCGCCAGCTCATCCATCCGCGCCTGAATCTGCTCCCGCTCACCGGGTTTTAGTGCAAAGACCACTTCCGTCACCGTAAATCCGTTATTTTTAATGGTGCTTGTGCGGTACCCGAACTCCATGGTCTCATTCCTCAGTTCCATCCGCTCGCCGTGTCTGTCAAGCACCACGACCTGCTCTACCACCTGACTCATCTCACCGCCGTAGGCACCTGCGTTCATCACTGCGCCGCCGCCTACCGTGCCGGGAATCCCCGCCGCAAATTCCAGGCCTGTGAGCCCGTGCTCCAGCGCCGCATGTGCCGCCTGCGCCATGGAGGCCCCCGCCTGCACAGTGACCCTTACACCGTCCACGGTGATCCGGTTCATTTTTTGTCCCACCTGAAGGACCACACCGGCAAAACCCCTGTCGCTGACCAGAAGATTGCTCCCGTTTCCCAGTACAAACCATGGGATCTCAACCTGGTTCAGATAATGCTGAACCTTTTCAAGCTGCTCTTCGTTTTCTATCCGGAGAAAACAGTCTGCAGGTCCACCTATCCTGAATGAGGTGTGACCTGCCATGGGTTCCATAAGACTGATATTCTCTTCCGGTACAAATTTCTTTAATGTCTCTGTTACTGTCTGACTGATCATTGTCCTAACTTTCCTTCCAACAGGCACTTCTACCGCAGTACAAGCCCTGCCGCTCCGTAAATGCCCGCGTCATTTCCCAGCTGTGCCAGGGTAAATTTTGCGTCTCTGCACTCCACAAAAGCGTACTTCTGAAACACCGGCTCCACAAAGGAAAGAAGGATTTCTCCCGCCTTGGACACGCCGCCGCCGATCACAAAGCGCTCAGGGTTGACCACATCTGCCACAGCGGCAAGTCCCTTCCCCAGATACTGTCCGAACTGCTCCGCGATCTCGAGCGCCACCTTGTCGCCTTCCTTCACCGCATCAAACACCGTCTTCGCAGAAAGCTCCTGCCCTCTCAAAGAGCTGGGCGCATCGTCCTTTGCCAGCCGTCTTCTTGCCAGCCGGACAATTCCAGTGGCGGAAGCATACTGCTCCAGACAGCCTCTTTTTTTGCAGCCGCACTCTTCGGTCTCCTCATCATTCATATGGATGTGGCCGATCTCTCCGCCCGCTCCTATGGCGCCGGTCAAAAGCACACCATCCACGATGATGCCGGCGCCCACGCCGGTGCCCAGCGTCACCGCCACCATGTTGCTGCAGCCCTTGCCGCCGCCCTGCCACATCTCGCCGTAGGCCGCGGCATTGGCATCGTTTGTCGCCTTTACCGGTACATTAATATATGCCTGCAGAGCCTGCGGTATGCTGAAAGTCTCCCAGCCGATATTGACGGCTCCGCCCAGCAGGGTGCCTTCCTTATCCACTGTTCCGGGAGCTCCCACGCCGATGCCCGCCAGATCACTCTCCGCAATGCCTCTCTGTTCCATCTTTTCCAGGAGACTTTTCGCAATATCCGGGAAAATCTGTTCTCCGTTGTTGTCCTTCACCGTGGGGATTTCCCACTTTTCCAGAAGCTTTCCCTCACTGTCAAAGAGCCCAATCTTAACCGTTGTTCCTCCGATATCAACGCCAAACGCATATCTGCTCATTGTTCCTACTCCTCTTCCTCTCTTTTCTTTGCGAGCGAATTCTGTACGCGGGTATACAGCTCCTGCGCCGCATTGTAACCCATTTTCTTCTGACGATGGTTGACTGCTGCCGACTCGCAGATGATCGCCAGATTTCGTCCGGGCCGGATGGGAATGTTGTGACAGACGATCTTATTGCCGAGATACTCCGTGTAAGTCTCCTCAAGCCCGAGGCGGTCGTACTCCTTATCCCTGTCCCAGTCCTCCAGCCGGATGACCAGATCGATATTTGCGGTATCCTTTACGGAGGAGGCGCCGAACAGAGCCTTCACATCCACAATGCCGATACCTCTCAGCTCGATCAGGTGCTTTGTCACATCCGGCGCGGAACCCACAAGCGTGTCATCGCTGACCTTCCTCAGTTCCACCACATCGTCCGTCACCAGACGGTGTCCTCTCTTGATCAGCTCCAGCGCAGCCTCGGACTTGCCGATGCCGCTCTCGCCGGTGATCAGGACACCCTCGCCGTAGACATCCACCAGCACGCCGTGTACCGAGATACAGGGCGCCAGCTTCACATTCAGCCATCTGATCGCCTCCGCCATAAAGCTGGATGT
>CAYPSH010000090.1:0-6105 GCA_964413445.1 uncultured Acetatifactor sp. | reverse complement strand
GCCAGCACCTCCAGGATCACACCGCCGAAAAAGGACTGCAGTCCCGCCAGCCCGATGAAGCCGCTGCCGATCAGGGTAGGGAATCTGGGCACAAGCCCGGTCTGGAGATACTCCTTAAAGACAGGCAGCATCAAGATCAAAGCGATGAGGACCAGCGCCATGCCGACGCTTCCGAAAAAGCGCATGGGCTTATAGTTTTTGTACAGCTGCAGCATCTTTTTTATCACACGCATCCCATCGCTGTAGGTGTTTAACTTTGACTCGCTTCCCACAGGTCTGTCCCGGTACTCCACAACCACGTTTTCCACCTGCATATTATAATTGACCGCATGGATCGTCATTTCCGTCTCGATCTCAAATCCCTTCGAGAACACCGGGAATGTTTTTACAAATTCATAACTGAACGCACGGTATCCTGTCATGATATCCTTGATATCCGCATGAAATAACCTGTTGATACCGGTCCGCATGAGACTGTTTCCAAAATTGTGGAAGGGACGCTTGTTCTCGGTGAAATACGTGGAGGAGAGCCTGTCCCCCACCACCATATCCGCATGGCGGGTGAGCACCTTGTCCACCAGTTCCCCGGCGCAGTCAAGGGGATAGGTGTCATCACCGTCGATCATCAGATAGCACTCCGCGTCGATCTCCCGGAACATCCGTCTGATAACATTGCCCTTTCCCTGTTTGTGCTCATACCTGATCTGCGCACCTGCTTTTCCGGCAAACTCCACCGTGCGGTCTGTGGAATTATTGTCATACACATAGACAACCGCCTCCGGCAGCGCCTTTTTCACGTCGCCAACCACCTTGGCGATCGTCTGTTCCTCATTATAACAGGGAATCAAAACAGCAATCTTATCCATCCTGCAGAAATCCTTCCCGGTGTCATGTCAGTCTATCCATTCCATTTCTGCCAACACCATTTTCCGTCAATTTCTATATCGTCTGACGGTGTGCAAACATTTACAGCCGCCGACAGCACAAATATTTTACCACAAATCCGCATATACAGCCACAGTTTTTCAAAAAAACTCCCTGCGATCCGGAAGCAGGGTACTAGCCATTCCCCCGGCAATTTGATACAATACGGTCAAAGGACGTATGTAAATACCGTATTTTGCGCAAAGGAGATTCCCCATGTCCTCATTTTCCCGGAAATTATACCTTTTTTCCTGCAGATTTATACAGATTTTCTGCCTTCTGCTCTTCCTGATGCTGTTTGCGGCAGCCTTTCTGTCCACCTGCTACAGCACCGACATGGAAACCCAGAAGGTGCTCACCAGATGGGACAATCCGCTGGTCAGCCTGCCTGTCACCGGCCTTTTTTGTGCGGTTCTTTTTCTGCTCTCCCGCTTTTTTTCCAAGGGTCATACCAGGCTGCTCACCTGCATCGTGCTTCTCTGGTGTGCCGGAGCCGGAGCCGTGCTGATCCTTTTCGGGAGGACAGTACCCGCCGCCGATGCCATGTCCATCTACTCCATCGCCCAGGCTCTGGCATCCGGGGATACCTCCGTCATCCACCCCTTTGACTCCTACCTCTCCTACTATCCCCAGCAGGTGGGACTGACCGCTTTCTTTGAAATACTGATCCGATTCTGGAACCTGCTGTCCTTTTCCGTTCCGGCCTATCACTTTATCAAATGTATTTACGTGCTGTTCGCCTGCATGATCGTCCTGTTTCAGAAAAAGACCGTTCATCTTCTCTGGAAAGACGAGCGGGCGGACTGTCTCTTCCTGCTGCTTTCGGCTGCAAACCTGCCCTTTTTGATGTATACCTCTTTTGTCTACGGAGAAATCCCCTCCTTCACCGCCGTGACCCTTGGATTTTACTTTCTGGCAAGGCTTTGGAAGGGGAAAGGGGGGAACGGCTCCTGGACATATCGCCTTGCGGCTTTTGCGCTGGTCTTTCTTACTCTGAGCGTGATGCTCCGGAAAAACAACCTGATCCTCGTGATCGCCGTGCTCATCGTGGTTTTCCTGCAGGGCATAAAGGACAGACGGCCCCGGCTGCTTTTATGGGGGATCGTCTGCTGTATCTCCTGCCTTTTGGTTCTGCCGGCAGTCCAGAAATTCTACGAACACCGGGCAGACAATGATCTGAGTTCGGGAGTTACCGCCTCCTCCTATTTCGCCATGGGAATGCAGGAATCCTCCCGCGCGGATGGCTGGTACAACGGGTTTAATTTCAACACCTACAAGGACTCCGGGATGGATGCGGATGCCGCAGACGAGGCAAGTCTTGCCGCCATCCGGGAACGCCTCACCTACTTTAAGGAACACCCCGGCTATGCCGCCCGTTTCTATCTGAACAAGGAACTCTCCCAGTGGGCGGATCCGACTTACGCCTGCCGTCAGGCCACTCTTGCCACCTTCGGCGGACGCACCGCTGCCTTTGTCTCCCTGTATGAGGGCAGCGGCAGCCTCATTTTCATCGAGTACTGCAATCTCTTCCAGAACGTATTATACCTCGGTACCCTGCTCTTCTGTATTGTCTCCCTCCGGCGAAAGGAGGACCGTCTGCCCCTGTACCTGGGGCTGATCGGCGTGGTGGGCGGATTTTTGTTCCACACCATCTGGGAGGCAAACTCCCGCTACATCTTCCTGTACGGGATGCTGCTTCTGCCCTACGCCGCAGTCGGGCTCAATATGCTGTCTTCCGCAATTCCGAGTCCGGAAAAGCAGGCTCCGGATCGCTGCAAAAAGGCGCAATAAACCGCCTGTGTACATAAACAGCGGCGGAATGTCAATAATACATCCCGCCGCTCATCAATACTCTGAAATAAAAGATTCCGCAGATCACATGACACAGGTACGCCAGCCACTGCAAGGCAAGAAACGGCGCCCTCTTCCTCTCTCTCCACTCTGCCGCCGTGGATCTCATCAGCACCACAAGGGAACCGAACTGGCAGAAGAAGATCCAGTACATATAGCCCCAGGAGAAATTGAAATCCGGCTTCCGGAAGCCTTTCTCATACAGGAAAAACGCCATCGCAACGCTCATCAGATAAAACTGCCAGGCAAACCGGAGCAGGCTGTTTTTCCCACACTTTCCGGAATGCAGGCAGTCCTTAAGGTGCAAAAGGAGCACCAGGATCGGGAACCCGACCGCAAGGCAGATCGCCAGGGGAAGATTGCTGCAATAGTAGCCCCAGACCTCTCCGAAGCAGAAGCCGATGCCGCCCTCCGCCCCTTCCTCCGGGACAAACACCCCCTTAAACTGGTACAGCAGATCCACAAACGTAGGCACGAAGCAAAGCCCAAGCTGAATCGTCGGGACAAAATTCCGAAAACGACTTGCAGCCATTCGATAGAGCATGATAAGCCCGGCCGTGCCCACCAGCACAATGGTAAAGCTTGGCTTTGTCATGGTAGCAAGGAGAAGAAAGACAGAGAAAAGGATGTAATCCCGAAGGGTTGCAAAGCCGCCCTCCGCGTCCGCCGTTCCATCCCCCGAAGCTGCGCCCTCCCGGGAAAGAGCCGCGCTTCGCCGGACTCCCCCTTCGTACACCGGAAGAAGCTTTACAAACCACAGAAAAGCCAGGATGGCGAAGGGTCGCGCCGCCATGTAGGTGGCATTGTGAAAGGGATTCGGCGTGAACACCCCGAGATACTTGAATGAGATCCCCGGCAGATAGATCCCGTCGGGCGGATAAAGCATGGAGATAAAAAACAGGGACACGCTGACAAGGCTGACCAGGACTCCCGGCAGCCACTGTCCGGCAGCTGTCTGCGGTGCTTCCCGGTCTCCCCCGGGAGTTCCGCCACGCCTGGCCATTGCAGCCTGCAAATCCCCCAGCACCAGATGATTCAGCGCAAGCTTTGTGATCACGACAGCGAGACTGTTCAACAGCATAGTTGCAAGCGCCACGGCAAGCTCCGGCGATGCAAAAAGGTTCAGGAAAGCTGACAGCTTGAAAAAAATCGGATAGGGAAAGCTGTAGCCGCTGTCCAGACCCTGCATTTCCAGGATATACGCCTTCATGTCCGAGTGATACCGCTCGGGGCTGCCGGTGGTCTGGCGGTAAAACAATACAAGCGTCACCGCCGACACCGCCGCAAGCAGCAGCCCGAAGACGACACCGTCTATGATCTTGTTTTTATCAGTCCTGCGCTTGTCCAACTGCTTACTTTACCTTCCTGTAATATTCTACAATCTTCTTCACGGCATGGATCACATCCTCCACATCCTCATCCGTCAGAGAATAGTAAAGAGGAATGCTCATGACTTCATTGTAATACTTCTCCGCATTGGGGCAAAGCCCCTTCTCATAGCCCAGCTTCTCATAGTAGGAGTGCCAGTACACAGGCAGATAATGCACCTGAGGACAGGTGTGCTCCGCATAAAGGGCATCAAAGAACTGTCTGCGGTCACAGTTTAACAGCTCCAGGTTCAACCGAAGGATATAGAGATGCCTCGTGGTTTCCGATTCCGGGATTTCCTTCTGCACAATGATCTCCGGCATTTCGGCAAAGGCCTTGTCATACTTTTCCACAATCTCCTTCCTGCGGGCGGAAAACTTGTCCAGCTTATGCAGCTGGCTCAAAAGCAGCGCCGCCTGAAAGTCCGTCATACGGTAGTTGTAGCCTAAGGAAACCTGCTCGTTGTACCACAGCGCATCTGTGGGATGCACCATCTCCTCTTTCTTTCTGGTGATACCATGGGTGCGCGCCAGCATCAGCCTGCGATACAGCTTCTCATCGTTGGTGGTGATGGCGCCACCCTCGCCGCCGGTCACTGTCTTTACCGGGTGGAAGCTGAAACAGGTCATATCGGCAATGCTGCCGATGGGGCGTCCCTTGTATTTTGTGCCGATGGCATGCGCCGCATCCTCGATCAGGATCAGGTCATGTTCCTGACAGATTTCCCGGATGGCATCATGCTCCACCGACTGTCCGGTGAAATCCACCGCAACAATTCCCTTCGTCCTCGGTGTGATCAGGCTGCGGATGGAATCCGGGTCGATATTGTAGGTGTCAGGTCTGATATCCGCAAAGACAGGCTTTGCTCCGCAGTACAGGACACAGTTGGAGGAAGCGGCGAAGGTGATGGAACTGACGATCACCTCATCTCCCTCCCCAAAGCCTGCTGCCAGCGCTGCCAGGTGCAGGGCCGCCGTACCGTTTGAAACCACCACCGCATACTTTGCACCTGTCACTTCGCAGAGCTTATGCTCCAGTTCTTCCACTCTGGGTCCACAGGTGATCAGATCACTTTTTAACGTTGCCACAACTGCCTCTATATCATCCTGCTCAATACATTGTCTCCCGTAATAAATGGGATTATTTCTAACAGGCTGTCCGCTAAAAATTGCAAGTTCTTCCATAGTATGCCATTCCTCCTGCCGTCAAAACTGATTTCCATTTAGTTTAACAGGAAATATCTTCGAATACAAGGAATTTCTCTCTCTTTTTGTTGACTTATTACACGATAAAGCCTATAATTATGATTAAAATTAAGGAGGTAATACTGATTATGGCACGTTTAAATCCAAGAGAATTAGATGTTCTCAATATTTTGTGGAGCACAGATAAGGAAATGACCTCCACCGATATCGTCAATGAAATGAGAGGTCTGTCACAGAGCACCGTTATCGCAGTATTGCGTAAGCTTATGAACGAAGGATTTGTCGAGGTTTCCGGCGTCACCCACAGCGGCAAGGTATTGAGCCGTACCTATCGCCCCACCGCAGACTCCAAAGATCGCATCACCCAGGATTTCACTTCCGACTATGCGAACTTCCAGAATGTGATCACCAAGTCCGAAATGTGCGCAGCGATTCTCCGCGTCGAAAATGATGACCCTGATCAGACAAAGGCTGAGATTTCCCGCCTGAAGGAGATCATCGCTGACTACGAAAAAAGCTTATAAAAGCTGATGTGCTGATGTACGGAATCTGAACATTCTTACTGTCTACACGCAAATGACCTTTCCGGGTCATTTGTTTTATCGTTACTTTTTGTCACCTTTTTATGGTATTGACATGTTTATCAATCTCTGCTATAATTCTCCTTGTAACCGTTTATGATATTTTATTTTATGGAGGATTTAACCATGAAACAAAAGAAAATGATCCAGAAACTTGCATTGACAGCAGCAACCGC
>CAYPSH010000089.1:3913-6148 GCA_964413445.1 uncultured Acetatifactor sp. | reverse complement strand
TAGCTGTTCTTTTTGACGGCATACAGGATATCGTGAAATGCCTTTTCCCTCTCCTGCGCCGTGGTAAGCTCCGGCAGTCCTGTGTGGAAAAGCTCCGCTGCCTGCCGCTGCTCCTCCTCATCCTCGAAGGTGCTGATGATGGCTGCAGGCTGAAAAACTCCGTTTTCCAGGTCTGCAAAAAGCCGTCCTGCAACCTTTTTATAAAGTTCCTCTGTGAAATCCTCCGCGGAGACATATTTTTTGATCCTGCCGTAGAGAGAGGGCTCATCCGTGATCCAGGTGAGCAGAAGCCTCTGGGACTTCTTTGCGCTCTCCTCGGGCGTTATTTTGGACCGGACGCCTGATCTGGGCCTTTCCACAGGCTTTGCGAGCCCGGTCTGAGCCGCATATCCCGCCACCAGCTTTCGCAGATTTTCCACACCGATAAAATATTTTTCGGCGATGGCCTGCAGATAATTATCCCTCTCCGCATCCTCTTTAAATTCACAGAGTTTTCTTGCGATCTCCCTGTGAAACTTTGTCTTTGCCTCCGGATCATTCATGTCAAACTGCTCCGACAGGATCCTGATCTCGAAGAAAAAGCTGTTCTCCGCCTGATTTATCCTCTCCTGGAAGGCATCCTTCCCCAGCGCTTTCATAAATTCGTCCGGATCCTTGTAGGGCCGCATGTTGATGACCCTGCCCGTCAGCCCTGCCTCCCGCAGGATGCCGATGCCCCTGAGCGCCGCCTTCACACCGGCGCCGTCTGAGTCGTATGCGAGAAGGACCGTGTCCGTGTAACGCCGCAGAAGATTCGCCTGCTCCGGGGTAAACGCCGTCCCCAGAGAAGCCACCGCCTGTGTAAAGCCCGCCTGATGCATGGCGATCACATCCATGTACCCCTCGCAGAGGATCATGTTTCCGGTTCTGGCAGTCCTTGCGAAATTCAGTCCGTACAGGTTCCTGCGCTTGTCGAACACAGGTGTCTCCGGCGAATTCAGGTACTTGGGTTCACCGTCCCCCATCACTCTGCCGCCGAAACCGATGACCCTGTTGTTGATGTCCTGAATGGGATACATCACACGGTTCCAGAACTGGCTGACCAGACCGTGCCGCTCCGAAAAGTTTGCCAGGCCGGCCTCCCTGATCAGTTCATCCTCAAAGCCCCTGCTTCTTAAATACTGCACCAGCTCAGCGCCGTTCTTGCCCGCATATCCCAGCCCGAACCTGTGCATGGTCTCATCCGTCAGCTCCCTCTTTGAAAGATACTGATATCCGATGGCTCCATGGGGCTGTCTCAACTGGTAGTAAAAGAATTTCGCCGCCTCCCTGTTGACCTCGAGAAGCCTTGCCCTCTTATTTTCTCTCGCCCTCTGCTCCTCGGAATATTCCATCTTCGGGAGCGCGACTCCCGCCCTGTCCGCCAGCATCCTGACGGCCTCCGGGAAGGAATAATTCTCATACTTCATGACAAAGGTAAACACATTCCCGCTGACACCGCAGCCGAAGCAGTGGTACATCTGCTTGTTGGCCGAGACGGAAAAGGAAGGCGTTTTCTCATTGTGGAAGGGACAGCAGGCCCAGTAATTTCCACCCTTTTTCTGCAGCCTCACATACCCCGAGACAACATCCACTATATCATTTTTTGTCCTGACTTCCTCAACCAGTTCCTCCGGGTAGTACATGCTCTCCTCCGTTATTTATACTCTTCCATCCCCAGTACTTACATGCTTGCCCAGGACTTGGGTATGTAGATCTCCTCATACATGGAGATGGCAAACCTGTCCGTCATGGTCCCCACATAATCGCAGACAACCTGCTCCCTCGGCTCCCCCTCGGAAAGCAGATTTAAGAATTCGTCCGGCAGATCGTCGATATGCTTCATGAAATGCTGATACAGGGTCTCCATCAGCCTTTCCGCCTTGCCCTCTTCGCTCTTTGCCACCGGATTCTGATAGACGCTGTCAAACATGAACTGACGCATATCCTTCATCGCCTTCGCGATCGGCTCAGACATGCAGATATCATTCTTTCCCATACTGTTTGTGACGATATCATGGACAAAGTGATCCAGCCGCTCACTGGGGGTGCAGCCGATGACCTCCCTGATCTCGGCGGGCACATCGCCCTCCTTCAAGATACCGGCTCTCACCGCGTCATCCATGTCATGATGGATATAGGAGATCTTATCGGACAGGCGGACCACCTTTCCCTCCAGCGTGTGAGGCTTTCCGATGGTCTGGTGATTGAGGATGC
>CAYPSH010000089.1:1500-3813 GCA_964413445.1 uncultured Acetatifactor sp. | reverse complement strand
ACCACCTTTCCCTCCAGCGTGTGAGGCTTTCCGATGGTCTGGTGATTGAGGATGCCGTCCCGCACCTCGTAGGTCAGGTTCAGACCCTGGCCGTGCTTCTCCAGCCTGTCAACGGTTCTGAGGCTCTGCTGGCTGTGTTCAAAGCCAAGCGGGCACACACGGTTTAAGGCCCTCTCCCCCGCATGTCCGAAGGGCGTGTGCCCCAGATCATGTCCCAGCGCTATCGCCTCCACCAGATCCTCATTCAGCTTCAACGCCTTCGCTATCGTTCTGGCATTCTGGGAAACCTCCAGTGTGTGGGTCAGGCGGGTGCGGTAGTGATCCCCCTCAGGCGACAGAAAAACCTGTGTCTTGTCCTTCAATCTGCGAAACGCCTTACAGTGCAGGATCTTATCTCTGTCCCGCTGAAACGCGGGGCGAATGTCGCACTCCACCTCCGGCTTTAACCGGCCTTTCGTGTTCATGCTAAGTGACGCATAAGGGCTTAAATACTCCTTTTCCCTCTGTTCCAGGCTTTCTCTGATTGTCATGTTTGCCTCTTTTCTGACTATAAAGTCGTAAAGCGAAACCATTCTCCTGTTAATACTATTCTGCGTCCGTTCTTAAATTCCTTTTTTTCTATATGTTTTTTTATCTGCAGATATCATAGACAAACTCCGCATTTTTATCCATGGCCTCTCTCGCAGCCTTGACCGGGGACATCTGGAATACATGCCACATCCCCTTATATCTGTCCAATTTAACGGACACGTTGGCGTCCACAAAGGCCTGGTGCAGTCTCAGGGAATCGCTTAAGAGGATCTCGTTCTCCCCCACCTGGATATAGGTGGGCGGAAATCCCTCAAAGTCCCCGAACAGAGGCGATATAAAGGGGGACTTTAAATCCTGCCCGGACGCGTAGGCCTCCACGCAGCGGTCGATATAAGCCCTGTCAAGGACCGGGTCAAAGTCCGCTTTCGTCTCAAAGGAAGCGCCGGAGCTTGTCAGGTCCGTCCAGGGGGACATGAGCACGATACCTCTGGGCAAAAGCCTCCCCTCCTCCTTCAGCTTCAGCGTCAGGGCCAGAGCCAGATTTCCTCCCGCGGAGTCCCCCGTCAGAATGATATCCCTGGCACCGTACCCCAGGAGCATCAGGTAATTCCACACCTTCATGGCATCCTCCGCGGCCGCCGGATAGGGATGCTCCGGCGCCAGACGGTAGTCAAAGCAGAGCACATCCATAGAAGTGGAGGCCGCAAGCTTCGAGGTCAGCGTCCTTGCATAAAGACTGCTGCCGGTGGAATACCCTCCCCCGTGGCAGTGCAGGATCACATACTTTTTCATGTGCGCCCGGTTGACGCTGGTCCACTCAGCGTACATGCCCTCTATCTCCATCTCCCGGTAATTGATATCTCTTGTATTTCCGAGAATACTGCCCAATGCATCCTGAGACTGCCTGTGTTTTTCCAGATCCGGATTGTCCACAAGTCCGTGGGCACGCCTGATCAGATGCATCAGATTCTGATTCCGTCTGCTTGTCTTATTCATCCCATTCTCCTCTAAAAGTGTAGTCTTCTGCGCACTGCATTCCTAAGTCTTCTCCTGGACAGTATGGTGATGACAGCGATATCCAGAATGACACACACAGTCAGCACGATGGCAGACCAGCTCAGAGCGATCTCCCCTGTCAGATACCTGTCGATCAGTATCTCAAGCCCCACGTTCAGAATCCCCAGCGCCGTGAACATATACAGCCCCACCGCCAGAAAGGAGCGCCGGAATCTGCAGATACAGAAGGTGAACGCCTCCGCAAGGGCAAGCGTCAAAAGTGCCACCGGCATGCCAAGCCCCCAGAACCAGCCGTCATCTCCCGTCAGAAAAGTCAGCATATACAGATACAAAATAATCGCTCCGCCGTCAAGAAGCAGAGAGACATACACCGGCAGCTTTGTGGAGATCACCGCAGGCATAGGCATCACCCACAGGATCACACACGCGCCGATGACAGCCAGCGACCAGAGATTCTCCTGAAAGACAAGGGCATTCAGAATGCCGCAGGTGACAGCCGTTGCCACCGCCACGACGGACAGCAGCATCCCGAGATCCTTGCGCTTCACCGTCTCCACCTGCCCCTTCTCCTTCGGAAAGGGCGGCTTTGCCGCCGTCATTTTTTCCAGTTCCCGCGGGTTTACCACGGGAGTATTACACAGCGGGCAGCTTTTTGCCGAGGCATCCAGCTCCACACCGCAATTGACACAATATGACATACCAATCTGCACCTTTCCCGACCTGAGCGGCCGCAATCCTTTTATCTGACCGTTTTTTCCGTCGGTC
>CAYPSH010000089.1:0-1400 GCA_964413445.1 uncultured Acetatifactor sp. | reverse complement strand
CGGAAAAAATACCGCTCCACATCCGCCTCAATGATGCTGCTGGCAAAGTTGATCGTCAGGGTATCCTCATAACTGATGATCGCACAGTTGGTCCGCCTGGAAAAGGGCTGTCCCATATAAATATCAAACCTTTCGATATAAGGCTTCATACCCTCCGGCACCTTTATGGCCCCCATATTCGTAAGCCCCGCCGAGGAATTCCTGTCCTGTATTTTCGTATAAAAGGTTCTCACCACCAGATCCTTCAGAAAAAGCGGGACCACGCGGATGAACGGGTTTCTCTGGGTGGCGGCATTGGTCGTGATGTCGCCCTTCAGAAGCTTTTCATTGATGTGATACCGCATGTAATTATGCACCTGTACCACAATTTCCTCAAAAGTGTATTCTCCAAGCCTCGGGTCAACCCCCGGATAGATCATGGTGATGAAATTCCGCAGAGTGGAGGACGGAAAAAATCGCCTCAGGTTTACCGGCATGGCAATCTTCACCGGCTTAAGGTGCGCATGGCTGTCCTCCTCCTGCTTTTGCAGCAGTGCATACAGAAGCACCGCGTTCAGATATTCCGTGACAGTGGCATGATACTGCTTTGCCACAGCCATCACTTCCGATACGGACATGATGCCGTCAATGATGTTCAGAGTATAAAAGGGCTCTGCAGTTCCGTGAACCCTGTACGCTTTCTCCTGAAGCCTGGGCGGGCGCACCTTTGCATTGGCATACCGCATATAGGCGTCCTCCAGCTCCTCCGCATCCGGCTCACTTTCAATGTCAAGCACAAAGCCGCCGTTTTCAATTTCCTCATGCCCCAGCAGCCGCAGATAAGTCGCGGTAAGCGTCTGCAGCACACACATGCCTCCCGTGCCGTCTCCGAGACTGTGATGGGCTTCCAGCGAAATACGGTTCCTGAAATAATACACCCGCACAAGATATCTGTTGTTTGCCTTAAAATGCATGGGCTGGCAGGGGTTTTTCACATCCTCCTGCACAAAGGGGCCCGGTCGGTCGTTTGGCTCCAGATATCTCCAGAACAGCCCCTTTCTGATCGCAGCCTTATAGGTCGGGAATCTGGGAAGGGTCATGTCCAGCGCCCGCTGAAGCACATCCGGCTGAATTTCTTCCTTCAACAGGACCGAAAGACGATATACGGAAGAAAAATCTCTTCGCTGCAGTGTAGGATAGACGATGGCGGACAGGTCAAGCTTGTACCAGTCGCGCCTTGCCCCTCCGGTTCCCGTCTCCTTTTTCTCCATAGGCAGTGCTCCTTCATTTTTCTGTCAGGGCGGCAAGACTTATCCGCCTGCTGCATGATGAACAAAAAAAGGTGTTAAGCAATCACTTAACACCTCTCTCGTCATGCAGGAAAAGAGACTTGAACTCTCATGGTATTGCTACCACACGGA
>CAYPSH010000088.1:0-6207 GCA_964413445.1 uncultured Acetatifactor sp. | reverse complement strand
GATGAGAGCAGAGGGCATAATATTTCGTTGACGAAAAGGGAAATAGCAGATAAAATGTATCTGTTCATGTTCCAGGCGGCTGCTTCGTTTTGCGGCCGGCTCTGGGCAGTTACGATAATCGACGGAGGTTTTTGCTATGAAGATGCCTGTTTTTGAGAGATACATAACAGAGCTGATTGAAAAAAGTACGATTGAAGTGCCGGCGTGGAACATTGAGAAGGCGCGGGCAAACGGAAAAGGCGCCGGATGGAATTATGTCGACGGCTGCATGATCCTTGCCATGCTGGAAATTTACCGCGCTACCGGCGAGAAGAAGTATTATGAATTCGCGGATGCCTTTATCGATTACAGAGTAGAGGAAGACGGAACCATCAAGGGCTATAAACCGGAGGAGTTCAATATCGACAATGTGAACGCCGGTAAGACATTGTTTGCCCTGTACGAGATGAACGGTAAGGAGAAGTACAGAAAAGCCATTGATGTGATCTATGGTCAGGTGAAGAAGCAGCCGAGGACCGAGGAGGGAAATTTCTGGCACAAGAAGATCTATCCTGATCAGGTATGGCTGGACGGCATGTACATGGGGCAGCCCTTCTACATGGAGTATGAGACAAAGTTTAACAACAGGGAAAATTACAGCGATATTTTCCGGCAGTTTTCCAATGTGGCAGAGAAGATGCGGGATGAGAAGACAGGTCTCTATTACCACGGCTATGACGCTTCCAGAAAAGCTTTCTGGTGCGATAAGACAACGGGTCTTTCCCAAAATTTCTGGCTGAGAGCGATCGGCTGGTATTCCATGGCTCTTCTGGATACGCTGAACAAGTGTGAGCCCGGCGAGGAGTACAGGAAAGAATATGAGAACTTAAAGCATGTGTTCGTGCAGCTGATGGATGATATGCTGCGGTTCCAGGACGAGAGCGGGATGTGGTATCAGCTCCCTGCGCTGGGCGGAAGAGAGCCCAACTATCTGGAGACCAGCGGAAGTGCCATCATGGCATACTCCCTGTTAAAGGGTGTGCGTCTGGGATTTCTGCCGGAAAGTTACAGAGAGTACGGACTGAAGGCGTTCAACGGTATCTGCGAAAAATACCTGAAGGAGACAGACGGAAACTTAAACCTGGGCGGCATCTGCCTTGTGGCCGGACTGGGCCCGGAGGACAACACCAGGCGCGACGGAAGCTTTGAATATTATATGTCTGAGCCGGTGGTGGAAAATGACGCCAAGGGCGTAGGCCCCCTGCTCCTTGCCTATACAGAGCTGAGGAGACTGGACGACTGATTTCGGGCGATGGAAATTTGCGGCGGGAAGTGTGATCATCCGAGCAGATGCTCGATCAGGATCTTGATGCCCATCAGGATGAGGATGACACCGCCGCAGATTTCAGCCTTCGATTTGTACTTCAACCCGAATACATTTCCGATCTTGACCCCGACGATCGAGAGACTGAAGGTGGTCAGGCCGATGAAGGTGACTGCGGGAATGATCTGCACCTGCAGAAAGGCATAGGTGACACCCACTGCCAGAGCGTCAATGCTGGTGGCTACCGCCAGAAGGAACATAGTCTTTACATCCACGCTGTCATTGGATTCCTCTTCCTCTTTGGAGAGAGCCTCCTTTATCATGTTGGCTCCGATCAATACCAGCAGGACAAAGGCGATCCAGTGGTCTATCGCAGTGACATATTTTTCAAACCGGGAGCCCAGCAGATAACCGATGGTGGGCATCAGAGCCTGGAAGCCGCCGAACCACAGTCCTATGATGAAAGCCTTTCTCCAGGAAAGCTTCTGCATGGCAAGTCCCTTACAGATGGATACGGCGAAGGCATCCATGGAAAGTCCCACTGCTGTGACGAATAAGGTAAATAAACTCATTTGAATCTTCTCCTTTTGTATGTCTGTCCATTTTAATCCAAACAAAGAGGTTTGTCAACGAGACTGCGGAAGGCAAAAAAACACCGGGCACTCTGTGCCCGGTGTTCTCTGGTGTCCGTTATCGTTCAGAAGCTATTAAGCCACTACAGTAACGTTGGTTGCACGAACCTTGCTAGCGTTCTGAGGATCGGTCTCGGTATCGAAAGATACCTTCTGGCCTTCTTCAAGAGACTTGAAGCCTTCAGCGTTGATAGCAGAGAAATGTACGAATACTTCCTCTCCGGTTGCATCGTTTGTGATGAAGCCGTAACCCTTCTGTGCATTGAACCATTTAACTGTACCGTTATTCATTTGTGGTACCTCCTTCATAAATATAGCGATTCTAAAACGTATGACAAAAGAATCACATATTTTTGTAAATCATCAAAATTCCAGCAATATTCATAATAGTAAATAATGACTTACAAAAATATGTGAGTTCAATGACTTGCATTTAGAATACATGAAGAGTATAGCACCGCCGTTTACGGAATGTCAACAATAATTTTTTTTGTGTGAATAAATTGCGTATAAAGTGTCAATATAAAGAAATAAAGGAGTAAATCAAAATGATTCTATCTTTTTTGTGGATAATTTTTTTGTGTGTTCTGACGGGTGCTGCAGGTTTTTTCTGGGGCAGATGGGGGCTGGGAAAACAGCTGCGGAGGACGGAGGCCGAAGATGGTCTGACAGGTGGGAAAATGTCGGAAAACGGGGAAGAAACCGATGAGGGGCAGGCTGAGAAAAACAGGGATAAAAACAGGGAAAAAAAGGCAGAAGGCGGGGAGAGGGGAAGACATCCCGGCAGGCACAGACACAGGGAGGAGAGTCTTCCCGACTGGGTGATCGGCAGTCCTGCGGCGGGCCAGGTGCTCCCCGCGAGAGAAGGGGAGGAGGCAACAGTCGTAATTGATCCTTTTGAAGATAAATTATATGCACCGGCCGCGGGAAAAATCACAAATATCCGGCCTGTGGGAAATGAAATTATTTTTTTGACGGAATTTGGTGTGGAGCTGCAGATCAGGGTCGGAGAGGTGCGCGATGAACTCCTTGGCTGTCTTTTCAGACCGCGTATCGTGAAAAATGAGGTGGTGGCCAGGGGAAAGCTGCTGCTGGAATTTGACCCGGAAGGGCTTAAGAGGGAAGGCTGCTTCCCCTATGTGTCGATCAGCGTCAGAGGCATGCGCTTCGGCAGCAAGATCTGTCTGACAGCAGAGGGAAAGGTAAAGCCGGGAGAGGAGATCATGAGTGTGAAAGCGCAAGGGACGGAGAACAAATCTGCCGGACAGACACATTGAAGCAGTGGTCCTTTTGTGTTATACTTTGTTACCGGATCTGCAGAAACGAAAGATAAGGATAGTGAACCTATGACATTTTTGGTATGTATGTTACTTCTGACGATAGCAGCAATTTGGGGATGCGTATGCGTCAGGAATCATGTTGCAAAGATCCTGTTGGGAATTTCAGGCGGGATCATGCTGACCTTTCTGACGCTGTTGCTGCTCTTTTTTTATTCCATGAACTATGCAACCGCAGATGTGGACACAAAGGTATCAGACGACGGAACTTATACCGTCATCATGAAATCAGTGGGAAGCCCTCTGTTCTTCAGCCCGGCGGATGGAAGGTTTGTCTTAAAAGAAGGAAAGAAAACCATCGTAAAATTTGACTTCACTGTTTATGATGATGGCGCCAGCATCCGATCTTCCACTTGGGATGTCCAGTGGCTGAGTGACAGTGTCCGTATCATAGTAAGCGGCTCTGAACAGGGTGATTGTCAATATGAATTATATTTTGATGGCCATGTTGAAGTAAAACAGCTGGACACGCAATATGGCAAGAGCGTCGGGGAATATCACAGCGCCTCCGGCAGCTCAAAGGATGTTTCTGACGATTCTTCAGAACAGATAAAACCGGGGAGTGCGCTGAAACCGGATGAAAATGAGACGGAGTTGGAACTTGATGCAGACGGATATCCTCTGACAGATGAATTTCAGTCATACAAGGAGCAGATGGCAGCCATCAGCGATTTCATGAAAGAGCAGGAGATCCTCCCGGGAGCGGCATCAGACGGAACGGATCTTTCCTGTGAGTATTTCTTAAGTGCCAAGGGATGGCCATATGCTGTGATCTATCGTGATACAGAGGATCTGGATGGCAGTTCTGTACATGTGGAACAGATACTTGTATATAATGAGTCGTATGAAGCGGATGGGAAACAGGAATATGTATATGAAGAATTTTATTTTGATGAGAACGGCGCCGAGGCACGATCTGCCAAAATATTAGACTTCTTCTTGATTGATACGGAATCATTCGATATTATAGATGAAAAAAGAACAAAATGGTGAACGAAATGGCAATCGAGGAATATTTTTCGGTCCTTGACCATGTTTGCCAGGGATAAGATTATTTGCCTTTGGCGAAAGAGAGGAAACAGATATGGACAGGACGAAAATAAAAAAAATGTGGATTGCGGACCGGGGGGACGGCACCTATGCCAATCCCATCCTCTATACGGATTACTCTGACCCGGATGCCATCCGGGTAGGGGAGGATTTCTTTATGGTGGCATCCAGCTTCTGCAACACGCCGGCTGTGCCGCTTCTGCACTCAAGAGATCTGGTGAACTGGAAAGTCATCAACTATGTGATCGACAAATTGCCCTTCCCCTGCTATGAGGAGCCCATGCACGGCTGCGGTACCTGGGCGCCTTCCATCCGTTTTCATGAGGGTGTGTACTATGTGTTCATCCCCATGCCGGATGAGGGGATCATGATGTGTAAGACGGATGATCCCTGGGGGAAATGGAGCGAGCCCGCTTATGTGAAAAAGGTAGTGGGCTGGATCGATCCCTGCCCTTTTTGGGATGAGGACGGCAGGGCATACATGGTCAACGCCTTTGCCAGAAGCAGGATCGGGTTTAAGAGTCTGCTTTACATGTCGCCCATCGAGCCGGACTGCTCGGGAGTGCTGGATGACGGACAGTTTATCTACGACGGACATGCCACTCAGCCGACTATCGAGGGACCGAAGCTGTACAAAAGAAACGGCTACTACTACATATTTGCCCCGGCAGGCGGTGTGAAGCCTGGCTGGCAGACAGTGCTGCGCTCTAAAAATATTTACGGCCCCTACGAGGAAAAAATCGTGCTGCATCAGGGCAGTACGCCGATCAACGGCCCTCACCAGGGAGCCTGGGTGGACACCCCTGACGGCGAAGACTGGTTCCTTCATTTTCAGGATGTGGGAAATGCGGGAAGGATCATCTGCCTGGAGCCCATGCGCTGGGAGAATGACTGGCCGGTGATCGGCATAAACCCGGAGGATGGCTGCGGGGAACCGGTACTTTCATACAGAAAACCTTCCGTGGGTACAGTCTGCCCGCCGGATGCCCCGGAGGACAGCGATTTCTTTGAAGAGGAGAAGCTTGGGCTGCAATGGCAGTGGAATGCAAATTATCATGAGGAATGGTACAGTGTCGGAGACGGAAGCCTGACGCTCTACTCGCAGCCTGCAGAAGAGACAAAGCAGCTCTGTGACATTCGCAATCTTTTGCTGCAGAAATGGCCTGCACCGCAGTTTCGCATCACTACAGCCCTGCATCTGGAAAATCTTGAGGAAGGGGATGTGGCGGGCATGGTCTCCCTGGGCGGTTGTTACACTGCTCTTGCCGTTCAGAAAAAGCAGGGCAGGCTTATCCTGCAGCAGCGGACCGGAAACTGGGAGCAGGATGACGAGGTGAGAGAAAATCTCGAGATGATAGAAACGGCTGTGTTGTATGTGCGCATGCATGTGAAGAATGCGGAGGAAATCTCTTTTGAGATCAGCGTGGATGAGGAGAATTTCCGTCAGGTCGGCAAAATCACCTCTGCCACCCCCGGCAGGTGGGTTGGCGTCAAGGCCGGGCTGTTTGCCGTCAATGAGGCAGGCGTGACAGGCGGAAGCGTGAGGGCGGACTACTTTGTGTTCGAGAGGGAGTAACAGTCCTTGGACATCGAAGCTCTAACTGAAAAATCTTAAATTTTTGTCACGGTATTTCCTTTTTCGCGTAGCCACTATGGATGAAAAGGACGAGTGTACATCAGTTTCAATATGATGTTTATAAAAAGCCCCTGGACAGGGGCTTTTTATATAATAAGGACAATAAAAGAAGCAATCCTTTAGGAAAGTAGGTAAAATCCAATGGGGAACAGAAAAAAAGGCAACGAAAAAGTCCATCAACTGGATCGAGCTCGCAATCAACGCAATGATAGACTTAATCGTTGGAACAATACTTATCCTGATCGGTAA
>CAYPSH010000087.1:0-6367 GCA_964413445.1 uncultured Acetatifactor sp. | reverse complement strand
TTGTGCCGGAGGAATACTGGAGCCTGGATGCCATCTTTAATGTGAAGGGTGAAAAGAAGCCGATCTGCGCGAAGTATTACGGCACGACGAAGGAAAAGAAGACGATTTCGGATGAGGCTCAGGTCAAAAAGATCATGGATGACCTGAAGGATGCGGCATACCGGGTCACAGAGAGAAAGACGGGCGAGAGGATGAAGAAGCCGCCCCTTCCCTTTACCACCTCCACTCTGCAGCAGGAGGCCAGCAAGGTCCTGAATTTTTCCACACAGAAGACGATGCGGCTTGCCCAGCAGCTCTACGAGGGCGTCGAGATCAAGGGCGAGGGAACCGTCGGACTGATCACCTATCTGCGTACAGACTCCACGCGAGTCTCCGAGGAAGCGGAGGGCATGGCGGAGGAGTTCATTCGCTCCCGCTACGGCGAAAAGTATCTGGGGGAGAAGCAGGCCTCCAAAAAGAACGGCCAGAAGATACAGGACGCCCACGAGGCGATCCGGCCGACCTCTCTGGACAGGATACCCCTTGAGATAAAGGACGAGCTGCCCCGCGACCTGTTCCGCCTCTACCAGCTCATCTGGAAGAGGTTTGTGGCCAGCCGCATGAGCGCCGCCGGATATGAGACCACATCCGTGAAGATACAGGCGAAGGAGCATGTGTTTACGCTGTCGGCGTCGGTCCGCAGGTTCGACGGCTTTATGAGCGTGTATATCTCGGAGGAGGATAAAGAGGAAGAAAATTCGCTGACGGGCGAGTTGAAGAAGGACAGCGAGCTGAGCTTTGTCTCCTTTGACCCTGAGCAGCACTTTACACAGCCTCCGGCTCATTATACAGAGGCTTCGCTGGTGCGCGCGCTGGAGGAACTCGGCATCGGCCGCCCCAGCACCTATGCACCCACCATCACCACCATCCTTGCGAGACGCTACATCGCGAAGGAAAACAAGAATCTGTATGTGACCGAGCTGGGCGAGGTCGTGAACAATATGATGAAGGAGGCCTTCCCGACCATCGTGGATGTAAACTTCACGGCGAATATGGAGGCGCTGCTGGACGGCGTGGAGGAGGGCAGCGTCAGGTGGAAGACCGTGATCGCCAATTTCTATCCGGATCTGGACGAGGCGGTGCAGAAGGCGGAGAAGGAGCTTGAGCATGTCAAGATAGAGGACGAGGTGAGCGATGAGGTCTGCGAGCTCTGCGGCAGGCAGATGGTGATCAAGTACGGACCGCACGGCAGATTCCTGGCGTGCCCCGGATTCCCGGACTGCAGAAACACCAAGCCTTATTTTGAAAAAATCGGTGTAAACTGTCCCAGATGTGGAAAGGATATTGTCTTAAAGAAGACCAAAAAGGGGAGAAAATACTACGGCTGTATCGACAATCCCAACTGTGACTTCATGGTGTGGCAGAAGCCGTCGGGCAAAAACTGTCCGAAATGCGGGGAACCGCTCCTCATCAAGGGCAACAAGCTCGTGTGCTCCAATGAGAAGTGCGGATACCACATGTTGTCTGACTAATTGAATCAATAACAGAAAAATTTAAAATTTCCACATTGTAATCTAATATCAATCGTGGTATACTACGTGTATAGAAAGTATATGAATCGAAGCTGAAGGCGGAGGAAAGGCTATGAGCAGTGTACAATTGCTGGATAAAACGAGAAAGATCGGAAAACTTTTGCATAATAATAATTCCAGTAAGGTTGTGTTTAACGATATTTGCAGGGTGATGCGTGAAATCTTAAACTCCAACATTCTGGTGATCAGCAAAAAAGGAAAAGTGTTGGGTGTCGGAAAGTCGGATGAGGTGGAACCGATCCAGGAACTCCTGGACGAAAACATCGGCGGCTTTATTGATTCCATGCTGAACGAAAGGCTTTTGGCTGTTCTCTCCACAAAGGAAAACGTAAACCTTGAGACGTTGGGATTTGAAGATGCGGACATCAGGAGATTTGAGGCGGTCATCACACCGATCGAGATCGCCGGAGAGAGACTGGGAACGCTTTTCATTTATAAATGTGATGAACAGTATGATATTGATGATATTATCTTATGTGAGTACGGATCTACGGTTGTCGGTCTGGAAATGCTGAGGGCAGTAAACGAGGAGAGTGCTGAGGAGAGCAGAAAGATAGCGGTTGTAAAATCTGCGATCAGCACACTGTCCTTCTCAGAGATGGAGGCCATCACTTACATCTTTGATGAGCTGGACGGCATGGAAGGAATTCTGGTAGCCAGTAAGATCGCAGACAGAGTGGGGATCACCCGCTCGGTTATAGTCAATGCTCTAAGGAAGTTTGAGAGCGCCGGTGTGATAGAGTCCCGCTCGTCAGGGATGAAAGGGACATACATCAAGGTGCTGAATGATGTTGTGTTTGATGAAATTGAGGAGTTAAAGCGCCAAAACCAACACAGATAACAAATTTACTTGCCGGCGGGAGGCGCTAACCAATATTGGTCAGGGGGAGCCTGAAGACAAAGGGGTTTGTTGAGTATATCAATAAAGCCCCTTTTAATTTTATCGGAATAGTATTTTGAAATTCTCTCTTTTTGAATAGATAGTGGCAGAAGACAAGGACGCGGGTGCGCTGTTTGCACCCAGACATAAGAGCAAAGGAGAAGAAGATGTTTCAGACAAATGTGTTTGATTATGTGAGGATCCTGGACAAGGCGGCAGATGCCAGCTGGCTGAGGAACGATGCGATCTCCAACAACATAGCGAATGTTGATACCCCCGGCTATAAAAGACAGGATGTCGCTTTTGAAGCCGAATTGAAAAAGGCGCTGGGAAGCTTCAGCAACCGGACAACGGACGAGAAGGTGGAAACGGCGCTGTCAAAGGATCTTACCGCGAGAACCTACACTGACTACAGCGACTATTCCTACCGCCTGGACGGCAACAATGTGGACATTGAGAATGAGAATGTTATGCTGGCGGAAAACCAGCTGAAATATCAGGGACTGCTCACCAGCATCCAGCAGGAATTCGAAAACCTGCAGACGGTGATGAAATAGGCGGGAAAGGAGTGACAGAACATGAGCATGTTTTCAGCATTTGACATTAACGCGTCAGGCCTTACGGCGGAGAGATACCGAATGGATGTGATCTCCGAGAATGTGGCCAACGCAAATACCACACGGACATCTGACGGAACACCCTACCGCAGGAAGATCGTCACCTTTGAGGAAAAGGAAGGTCAGACTTCCTTCAGCAGAGTCCTGGGCGAGGCGGCCTACAGCCACGGCTACACCGGGCATGGCGTCAAGGTGACCGGTGTGTATGAGGATTATGAGACGGAGATGAACATGGTGTATGACCCTTCCCATCCCGATGCGGATGAGAACGGTTATGTGACCTATCCGAATGTCAACATCATCACAGAGATGACCAATATGATCGATGCAAGCCGTGCCTACGAGGCAAACTCTACCGCGTTTAATGCGAGCAAGTCCATGGCCTTACAGGGACTGAATCTCAACAGTTAAAAGCGTAACAGTTCTTTATCGGTTTTAAGGCGGTGTCTGTAATTCCCGCTGCTTTGTTGCCGCCTCCGGCGGCAGAATGAGAGGTACAATATGGATTTATCAGCAATTACCAGCCTGTCCGGTATCAGCGGCGTTTCTTCTGCAGCTTCTCTGACCGGGACTGAGACAGACAGCAACAAGACGGAAGGGACGCTCTTTGATTCCTTTTTAAATACAGCGATCGACAATATAAAAACAACAAACAGTTATCTGGCTGATGCCGATGATGAGAAGATCAAATTTGCCCTGGGCGAGACGGAAAATACCCATGATCTGACGATTGCGCTGCAGAAAGCTTCCACCGCGCTGCAGTACACGGTTGCCATCCGTGACAAACTGTTAGAGGCATACAAGGAGATCATGCAGATCCAGATTTAAGGAGGCTGCGGTTACTTTTCGTGTACCGGTATGAAAAGTAATAAACTGCGAACTGGAATCAAGGGAGAAACACCATGGCTGACAAGCTGAAAGAAATACCTGGCAAACTTCTGGAATGGTGGAACAGATTTACTTCGAAGCAAAAGACGATCATTATCGCTATTGTTGCAATCGTCATCTTTGCCTTTGCCATTCTGGTATATGTTATATCGAAACCGCAGTATACGGAGATCGGCACCTACAGTACCACGGCGGAATCCGCCGAGATCGTGGACATCCTCGACAGTGAGGGGATCACCCACAGGGAGTCTGCGGACGCCCTGACGATAGAGGTGGAAAGCAGCCAGCTCTATCAGGCTAATCTGGCACTGGGCGCCGCGGGGCTGACATCTGACTGGCCCAAATATTCGGACTATGTAAGTGAAGGAATGTCCACCACCAACGCCGACAGGGAGAAACAGCAGCAGCTGTTCAAACAGGCGGAGCTGGCGAAAATGCTGGAGGTAATGGAACCGGTCGAAAGCGCCAATGTCATTTTGAACATTCCCTCCCAGAACGGCACGCTGGGTGCCCAGCAGGAGGAATCCTCGGCGTACATAACACTGACCCTGGACGGAACCTTTACTTCTGCAAACGCTGCATATGCCGCGAAGGCTGTGGCATCAGCGCTTGGAAATGAAACGACCGCAAACATCACGATCCTGGATTCGGACGGCAATGCCCTGTTCGTCGGCGGAGATGACTACTCCACCGCAGGCATTGCGGACACCATGCAGGAGCTGAAGAACCAGGCGGAGTCTATGGTGGCAAATCAGGTCAAAAAGGTTTTGTACGGAACAAAACAGTACGATCTGATCGAGGTCACCAGCTATCTCGATATGGACTACTCCAATTACGAGGAGACCGTCAACGAGTATTACGCCAATTCCGACCGTACGGAGGGTATGATAGCCAGTGAATCCCTCTATGAATCGGAGAGTACGGACGGTGAGGGCGGAGTCCCGGGGACGGATTCCAACGACGGGGAAAACCTGACCACATATGTCAATCCTGACTACTCCTCCAGCGAGTCGTCCCAGACGGAGCGGGAGACGAATTATCTGCCGAACCAGTCCAGCAATTACAAGGTCACACCGGCAGGCGGCATCAATTATGATAATTCTTCCCTGGCGATCTCCATGTTCGCCTATAGGACGTACTATGAAGAAAGCGTGGAGCGGCAGGGACTTCTCGAGGGGATCACCTGGGAGGAGTTCAAGGATGCCAACAGTGAAGATATCAGGCTGGAAGTGGATGAGGAGTACTACCGGATGGCTGCTATGGCGACCGGTATCTCCCAGGACAGCATTTCGATCATCGCCTATGAGTCTCCTATCTTCTACGACAAGGAGGGCATCAGCATCGGCACCACGGATATTGTGAGTATCGTTCTGATCGTGCTGATCCTGGTCCTGCTCGTGCTGGTTGTCCTGCGCAGCATGCGCTCCAGAAAGAAGGAACCGGAAGAGGAGGAACTCTCCGTGGAAGATATGCTTCAGTCTACGCCTGAGTCGGCACTGGATGAGCTTGACGTAGAGACGAAATCGGAAACCAGAAAGTTGATTGAGAAGTTTGTGGATGACAACCCTGAAGCGGCAGCAAATCTGCTCAGAAATTGGCTCAATGAGGATTGGGGCTAGGGAAGTCCGTAAGACGACAGGAGTGAGAGAGTATGCCTAAGCCAAACGCTACGAAAGAAGAAGGAGGAATCAGTGGGGTACAGAAGGCGGCGGTCCTTCTGATCGCACTGGGGCCGGAGCGTTCAGCCGGAATCTTTAAGCATTTAAAGGAAGATGAGATCGAGGAGCTGACGCTGGAGATCGCAAATACCAGAAGTGTGACTCCTCAGGTAAAGGAAGATGTCATCAACGAGTTCTACGAGGTCTGCCTTGCCCAGCAGTATATTGATGAGGGCGGTATCAACTACGCAAAGGATCTGCTGGAAAAGGCTCTGGGAAACGAAAAGGCAATGGATGTTATCGGCAAGCTGACTGCATCCCTGCAGGTGAAGCCTTTCGAATTTGTGCGCAAGACAGATGCGTCCCAGCTGATCAACTTTATCCAGGACGAACATCCTCAGACGATCGCCCTGATCCTGTCCTATCTCTCCCCCGGACAGGCATCCCAGATCATTTCCGCCCTGCCGCCCGAGAGACAGGCGGATGTGGCGAAGCGTATCGCTGTTATGGACAGAACCAGTCCGGATGTCATCAAAGAGGTGGAGAAGGTGCTGGAGTCCAAGCTGTCCAGCCTTGTAAACCAGGACTACACGATCATCGGCGGCGTGGATGCAGTTGTGGAAATTTTGAATTCCGTGGACAGAGGAACCGAGCGTCACATTATGGAGACACTGGAGATCGAGGAGCCGGAGCTTGCAGACGAGATCAGAAAGAAGATGTTCGTCTTCGAGGATATCCTGCTTTTGGACGACA
>CAYPSH010000086.1:0-6389 GCA_964413445.1 uncultured Acetatifactor sp. | reverse complement strand
CTAACTCTGAATAAAGTCAATATTGTACAAGATAAGTGCAACATCGTCTATTGAAGAAGGGCTGTACATCGGGTAAAATGGGCATCATATTGAAAGCCCGCGTCTTTGACAAAAAGGGCGGGAAAAGTTTGACAATGGCGGCCGGCAGGCTGCTGCAAAAAAGGAGTAACAGTAATATGAGTAAAGTTGCATTGATTACAGGTATCACAGGACAGGATGGTTCCTACCTGGCAGAGTTTCTGCTGGATAAGGGCTATGAGGTACACGGCATTACCCGCCGCGCTTCTATTTCTAACACGGCACGCATTGATCATCTGATGGGCCGGATCACGCTGCATGACGGTGATCTGTCAGATTCTTCCTCTCTGATCCGGAATATCAATATCGTCCAGCCGGACGAGATCTATAATCTGGCGGCACAGAGTCATGTGCAGGTGTCTTTTGATGTGCCGGAGTATTCCGGAGATGTGGATGCGATAGGCGTTCTGCGTATTCTGGAGGCGTTACGCATTCTCGGACTGACGAAAAAAACCAGATTTTATCAGGCGTCCACTTCTGAACTTTACGGCAAGGTGGAGGAGGTCCCTCAGCGCGAGACCACACCATTCCATCCTTACAGCCCCTATGCGGTTGCCAAGCAGTACGGCTTCTGGATCACAAAGGAGTACCGCGAGGCCTATGGTATGTTTGCTGTAAACGGAATTCTGTTTAACCACGAATCCGAGAGACGCGGTGAAAATTTTGTCACCAGGAAGATCACACTGGCAGCGGGCAGGATCGCAGAGGGCTTACAGGATCATCTCTACCTCGGCAACTTGGATTCACTCCGCGACTGGGGATATGCAAAGGATTATGTAGAGTGTATGTGGCTGATCCTGCAGCACGATACGCCGGAGGATTTTGTCATTGCCACAGGAGAGCAGCACACGGTCAGAGATTTTACAGAGAGAGCTTTCAAGGCAAATGGAATTGAGATCCGCAGGGAGGGCAGCGGCGGGGACGAAAAGGGATATGACAAGGCGACCGGCAAGATGGTTGTCTCTGTAAATCCTGCCTGGTTCCGGCCTACGGATGTGGACAATCTGTGGGGAGATCCGACCAAGGCGAAGACAGTTCTGGGCTGGAATCCACAGAAGACCACCTATGCGGAGCTGGTGGAGATCATGGCGAAGCATGACCGTGCGCTTGCAAAGCGTGAGGCAGCTTTAAAGTCTGCGGAGTAAATCACGGACGCAGCCGTGTGTTTCCTGAAAATGTGACGGCGTGGCTGAGAAAAAAAGCGGATGGATTGCAACAGAGGCTGGGCAAAACAGGAGTGAAATAGAAGGGAATTCTGTCAGGGAATTCCCTTTCTTTAGGAGAGGGAACAGAGATGAAAAAAGGATTGGTGATCGGTGCTGCCGGGTTTGTCGGAAATTATCTGATTAAAGAGATGCACGCAAGCGGGATGGAAACATATGCCACAAAGCTTTCGCATGAGAAATTCGGCAATGAATATGCAAAGGTTTATGATCTGGATATTATGGATAAGGATGCCGTGGTGTCATTGCTGTTTGAAATCAGGCCGGACTATATCTTTCATCTGGCGGCACAGAGCTCGGTGGGACTGGCGTGGAAGAATCCGGGGCTGACTGTGGATGTGAATATCAAGGGCAGCCTGAATGTGATGGATGCGGTCAGGGAGCTGTTTTACAAGCCTCGTGTTCTTCTGATCGGCTCCGGGGAGGAGTATGGGCATATTCAGCCGGGTGAGACTCCGATCACTGAGACGAATTTGCTTCGCCCCGGAAATATTTATGCGGCGACAAAGGCCTGTCAGAATATGATCGGCAATATTTACTCCAGAGCCTATGGCATGGAACTGATGATGGTCAGAGCTTTCAACCATATCGGTCCCGGGCAGGCGCCTATGTTTGTGGTGTCTGATTTCTGCAAGCAGGTGGCGGAAATCGAGAAGGGACTGCGTGAGCCGGTGATGAAGGTCGGCAATCTTGCGGCAAAGCGTGATTTTACGGATGTGCGCGATGTGGTGAAGGCTTACGTGAAGCTGATAGAGTCGGGCGAGGCCGGGGAAACCTATAATGTGGGCAGCGGAAACGCGAGGGCAATTCAGGATATCCTGGATCTGATCGTTTCAGAGTCCGAAGCTGATATCAGGGTGGAAATCGATCCGAACAAGCTCCGTCCGGTGGATGTCCCGATCATTGAGGCGGATATTACGAAGCTGAATGTGCTTACCGGTTGGAAACCGCAGATCCCGCTGGAGCAGACCATCCGGGAGACGTTGGATTACTGGCGTGCAAATGTGTAGGGAGGACAGGACATGATTAAAAAGGATAGTTTGTTTGCTGTGGAAGGTATGACAAGGTCGGACAGGTGTCTTCATACACCCAGTGACTTTGCAAGACGGAATCTGCTCTATGTGCAGGAGGTCGGGCGTCTGCAGAGCCTGGAGGTCCATAGATGTATTCGCGAAAATCTGGAGTCTTATCTGTTCCTTGTAGTGCTGGAGGGGAAAGGAAGCCTGGAGGTCGGCGGGAATCACTATGATATCAAGGCCGGCGACTGTGCTTTCATTGACTGTATGACGCATTACGAACATATCAGCGATGAAAAGGATGCCTGGAAGCTTGCGTGGGTTCATTTTGACGGACAAGCCGCAAGGGGATATTATGAGCTTTTTATGAAGTATAACGGGGATAAGAATGTCTTCACAGCGCGGGAAACAGCTTTCTGGAATGACATCATCGGAAAGCTGATGGAGGAGCAGAAGGACAGAAATCTTTCTGCGGAGTTACGCTGCGGGGAAGTGCTGCTCCACCTTGTAAACAATGTGATAGACAGCGTGTTCCACGTTTCCGCTGCGGAAAGTGAGCAGACAAAACAGATGGCAGGAGAACTTCGGGAAATGCTGAATCAGCAGTATGCGGATGCAGAGGTCCTTAAGGAGGCGGAGACTGCCTTTGGGGAGAAAGCTTCTGAACTGGCGGATGTTTTCCTGAAGCAGTTCGGCATCAGCATGGAGGAGTATGTCAGCAGCAGGCGTCTGAATGCGGCAAAGGAGCTGCTGCGTTTCAGCATCAAGCCCCTGGAAGAGGTGGCTGAAGAATCCGGAATTGCCGATCTGGCAGTGATGCAGGAGATGTTTAAGGAAAAAGAGGGCATGTCCGCGGAGGAGTATCGTGCCAGATGGGCACAGTGGATCAGATAGAGAAGAACAGAAAAGAGAGAAGGAGAACAGAAAAACGTGAATATCATTTTACTTTCCGGCGGGAGCGGAAAGCGTCTTTGGCCTTTGTCAAACGATATCAGAAGTAAACAGTTTATCAGATTATTCAAGGATAATGCAGGGGAGTATGAATCCATGGTGCAGCGTGTATACCGCCAGATCACCGAAGTGGATCCTGAGGCCCGGGTGACGATAGCGACCAGCAAGGCACAGGTCAGCGCAATCCATAATCAGCTGGGCGATAAGGTGTCTGTCTGCGTGGAGCCCTGCAGAAGGGATACCTTCCCGGCAATCGCCCTGTCGGCAGCTTATCTGCGCGATGTGGTCGGTGTAAGGGAAGAGGAGTGCGTGGTAGTCTGCCCTGTGGATCCATATGTGACGGATGATTATTATGAGGCTGTGAAGGCTTTGGAAGGGCTTGTGGCACAGAACGCAGCCAACATCACGCTGATGGGGATTGAACCCACATATCCCAGTGAGAAATATGGCTATATTATTCCCGAGTCCGCTGAGACTGTCAGTCCGGTAAGGGCTTTCAGGGAAAAGCCTGATGTGGCAACAGCCGAGGAGTATATTGCGCAGGGGGCACTCTGGAATGCAGGCATTTTTGCGTTCAAGCTGGGGTATCTGTTGGAAAAGGCGCACAGCTTAATCGAATTTGCGGACTATCATGATCTGTTTGGCAAATATGGGACTCTGGAGAAAATAAGCTTTGATTATGCGGTTGTGGAGAAGGAGCCCAGCATTCGGGTGATGCGATATGCAGGTGACTGGAAGGATGTGGGCACCTGGAATATGATGTCGGAGGTCATGGCGGACAAGACCAAGGGGAATGTGACGGTCGATGACACCTGTATAAACACAAATGTGGTGAATGAGCTGGATATTCCTGTTCTCTGTATGGGCTGTAAGGATATGGTCATCGCGGCCAGCTGTGACGGTATTCTGGTGGCGGATAAGGAACGCAGTGGCTATATGAAGCCGTTTGTGGAGAAGATCAGTGAAGAGGTCAGATTTGCAGAGAAATCCTGGGGAACCTATACGGTGATCGACGCTCATGCCGGGTCTATGACGATCAAGGTGACGCTGCACGCCGGAAACTGCATGAAGTATCACAGGCACGAGTACCGCAGCGAGGTATGGACTGTGATCGAGGGAAGCGGAAGAACGATCGTGGACGGGGAGGAGAGGACTGTACGCCCCGGTGATGTTGTGGTTATCCCTGTGGGCAGCAAGCATACGCTGATCGCTGATTCTGATATGAACGTGATAGAGGTGCAGGTCGGAGAGGAGATCAGCAAGGAGGATAAGAGGATATTTCCGTTTGAGGAGAATGCGTGAGGGGTATGACGCTGAGGAAAAGAAATTATTTGATATACCTGTTATGCTTTCTCGCTCTGAACGGGATTGATTTCCTTCGCAATACGCAGAACGGGGACGTGTGGAGCGCAGCGGTCAACGGAACGGGACTGGTGATGATGGTACTGCTTTTCAGCGCCTGTCCCCTGAAGCGCTTTTTCACAAAGGGCAGCTGTATCTGGTCGGGATGCTGCGCACTTGCGGTACTGGCCGTGATACTGCGAGGGGAGAATTCTGTCTTCGGCGTTTACAGATGGACGTTTGTTCTGGCCATTCTGAATATCTGGTGGATTGCCCTGATGGCGGCGGAGCTGGCGCGCAGGATTTGGATCGAAAGGACCTTGAAGGTACGTCCCGGTATTTTAGGCTGCGCCGGGATCGTACTGGCGCTTCTGATGACCTTTTCCGCCAGCGGTAGGCTCTGGCCGGCCTGGTTTCTGGCGATGTTCGCTTTTTTTTATGTGACGGAGTATTCGGGGGAAGCATATGAGCTGATGCTGAATGCCATGGTGGACGGAACGATCGTCTCTTTCTTTCTGCTGCAGATTTTCGCCTATGGTTTCCGGCCATACGATGTGGTGCGGTATCAGGGGGCGTTCCCCAACTGCAATATCGCGTCGCTTCATTATCTGATCGTCTATACGATGGTGCTTTTGAAACTGCATCTGCTCGAGAAGAAAGGGGCACCAAAAATCCTGAAGGCTTTCTTTTTCGTGGGTGCCGCGGGCTTGCTGGATTTTATGTTTTTGACCATGGGGCGCACTTCCTGGATGGCGGCCGCCGCAGAAACGTTTTTGTATGGTATTTTGATTATCCGGAAAAACTGGGGGAAAAGTTTTGGGGCGGTGATTGCCCGTGGAGCTGGGCTTGTGATGGCCTTTGCGCTGCTCTTTCCGGTGGTGTTCGCAACGGTGCGGTATCTGCCGACGATCCTGCATCACCCGGTTTGGTTTGACGGGGAGTACAGTGAGGAAAAGGTACATTCCTTCGACCCGGCAGATTCCGAGAAGTATATAGAGATGGATGAGTTCCTGGAGACGGTGTTCGGACGGATTGCGGGGACGTTTCAAAGCCGCGGCAGATCGCTTGAGAGCCCGTTTGTGTTAAAGGCATCGGCACAGGAAAACGAAAGAGAGACAAACAGCTTCGGAAATCAATATGAGGTGATAGAAAAAGTGGGACCGGAAGGAATGGATGAGTCGATGAATATCCGGCTTTCCATTTATGCGGCATATATCAGGGATCTGAACTGGTTCGGGCACTCTGAGAAAGAGGGGCATTATCAGTTTTCCGATATTGATTATTTTTCCTGGCACGCTCAGAATGTATGGCTCCAGGTGGCGTATTCTTATGGCATTTCGGCAGGGATCGTGTTTCTGGCGATCACTGTCCTTCTCTTTAAAAAGCATTTTAGGAGCCTGCGTCTGGCAGGGGATGACCCATACGCTGTTTTCCCTTTCTTCCTCTGTCTTGTTTTCTTCCTGTATGGCCTTTTGGAACTGGATTGGAATGTGGGGCAGCTGCCGTTGTTCCTCCTTTTCTTTATCCAGCACCCGGGGTTTGGTGGGAAAGCTGTTTCGGAAAAGCAGACATATTAAAATGTGTCCAGACTACGATAGAGAGTTTGGAGAGATTGCCATTTGCTCAATAATATGCTAACATATACAGATAAAGCGTTGACGAAAGTGAGGATTTTGCATGTTAAACGATAAATCGATTCTGATCACCGGCGGTACAGGCAGCTTTGGAAAGGCATTTACGAAGTATGTTCTGGAGAATTACGAGCCGAAGAAGATCATCA
>CAYPSH010000085.1:0-6389 GCA_964413445.1 uncultured Acetatifactor sp. | reverse complement strand
GCCGCCTGGATATAGACCTTCAGATTTTCCTTGATCTTCTCCTGACCGATGTAGTCATCTAAGGTCTGGGGCCTGAGCGTTCCCTCTATCTTTTCATCTTCCTCTGTGATGTTTGTCTCAATCATTCGTCTGGGCATATACGATTTCCTTCATCAAATTTCATTTTTCGGGATGCGTAACCTGCACCTCCCCAGGAGGGGATTTACAGGATTTTTTTCAGCGCAGCCTTGAGGACGGCTCCGGCCTCCATGTTCTCGATTCCCTCGATGGCGTTCACTGCCTTCACACTCTCCGTCTGGCCGTAGCCGAGGGCGACAAGCGCCTCGATGGCCTCCTTCTTCTGGGGAGTGTCCGCCTGCAGGGAAACACCGCCGCCGTTTTGGGCGATCTCCATGGAGATCAGGGTATCGTCGATGGAAATCTTATCCTTCAGATCCAATATGACACGCTGTGCCGTCTTGGGGCCGATGCCCGGAGCCTTTGCAATGGCCTTGCTGTCGCCGGACATGATGGCAAACCTGAGATCATCCGCCCCCATGCAGGAGAGGATGGCAAGTCCGCCCTTGGGGCCGATGCCGTTGACTGTGATCAGCAGCTTGAAGATTTCCAGGTCGCTGCGGGACAAAAAGCCATAAAGCTGGAAGGCGTCTTCCCGGACACAGGTATAAGTGTAGAGCTTCACAGGTTCTCCCAGTCCGGGGAGCCTGGAAGCGGTGTCAGCGGATATCCTGATATTATAGCCGATGCCGCCCACATCCAACACCGCGTTGTCCTCTGCGACATCTTCTACAATTCCGTTTATGTATGCAATCATATGTATGGTAACCTTTCTGGAATTTATCAGTCTGCGCCGCCCTGTTTCAGTAATTTCCGGTACACGATGAAAAAGCAGATCAAATGAACCGCAAAGGTCAGCGCCCAGCTGATGGGATAGGAAATATAAAGGCATTCCAGGGTACGTACCTGCCGGAACACAGTGTAGATCCAGACAACCCTGAACAGGCAGGCGCCGGTCAGGGATACAAGCATGGGCATGATGGAATAGCCGATGCCCCGAAGGCCGCCCACCATCACGTCCATCATTCCGCAGAGGAAATAGGTCACGCAGATAAAGCTCATGCGCAAAAGCCCGTATGAGATCACCTCCGGATCGGTAGAGTAAATCTTAAGCAAAGTCCCTCCGGCGAGGTACGCGCTGTTTCCAAGGACCAGTCCCACAAGGATAACAAGCACCTCACAGATAAACAGCACCTTCCCCACCCGCTTATATTTTCTCGCGCCGTAGTTCTGCCCGCAGAAGCTGATAGCGGACTGATAGAGGGCATTCATGGAGGTGTAGACAAAGCCTTCGATATTGCTTCCCGCCGTATTGCCCGCCATGGCCACAGAGCCGAAGCTGTTGACGGAGGACTGGATCAGCACATTTGAAATGGAAAACAAAGCGCCCTGCAGTCCTGCGGGAAGTCCGATCTGGAACATTTTAAACAGCTTGTCCGGCGCGATCTTTAAGCCCTTTACCTCCAGCCGGTAGACACTGTCCGTACAGATCAGGCACCGGATCACGAGGACGGCCGAGATCGCCTGAGAGATCACTGTCGCAGTCGCCACACCTGCGACACCCATGGAAAACTGAATGACGAAAACCAGGTTCAAAACCACATTCACAATACCGGCGATCATGAGGTAATACAGGGGACGCTTCGTGTCGCCCACTGCCCTGAGGACTGCCGCCCCGAAATTGTAAGCCATCATAAAGGGCATTCCCACAAAATAAATCCTCATGTAGAGAACCGAATGGGATATGACATTGTCCGGTGTCCCCATGAGCACCAACGCCGGTTTCGACACAAAAAAGCCAACGAACACAAGGAGCACACCGCTGACCACAGAGGTTGCCACCGCCGTCTGCACCATGCTCTTGAGTTCATTGACCTGATTGGCACCGTAAAACCTTGCCACAAGCACATTTGCACCGACTGAGAGGCCGATGAACAGATTCACGATCAGGTTGGTCAGGGCTCCGGTGGACCCCACGGCTGCCAATGACTCATTTCCTGCGAAATGTCCCACCACCGCAATATCCGCTGCGTTGAACAAAAGCTGGAGCACGCCGGAAAGCATCAGCGGCACATAAAACACCAGGATCTTCCCCAGAAGGGGGCCGTTACACATATCAATTTCGTATTTTTTCGAAGTACCTTTCTCCATAGATAACCTGCCTTACTGCAATACAAAAACCTTCCATCCGATCACTTACTGTTGATGTAATTGATCAGCCCCTCAGATGAAATGATCTTCTGCATGAACTCCGGGAAAGCCTGACCTTTAAAGGAAGTTCCCTTCGTCACATTTGTGATGACACCTGTGTCAAAATTCACCTCAACCTCATCACCTGCTTCAATGCCCTTGCTCGCCTCCGGGCACTCGATAATGGGAAGCCCGATGTTGATGGAATTGCGGTAGAAAATCCTTGCAAAGGTTTCTGCGATGACACAGCTGACACCTGCCGCCTTGATGGCGATAGGTGCATGCTCTCTGGAGGAACCGCAGCCGAAATTCTTCTCGGCGACGATGATATCCCCCTTCTTTACCTTTTTGATGAAATCCTTGTCAATGTCCTCCATACAATGCGTTGCAAGCTCCGCAGGATCAGAGGAATTCAAATATCTTGCAGGAATGATGACATCTGTGTCCACGTTGTCACCATATTTAAAAGCAGTTCCTTTTGCGTTCATGGCAATTATTCCTTTCCGTTTTATTGTATCCGGGTATCTGGTTCCGGCTTAATGTTTACAGCTCCTCGGGCGAGGAAATCTCTCCTGTGACGGCGCTGGCGGCAGCCACGGCGGGGCTGGCAAGATAAACCTCGGAGGAGACATGCCCCATGCGGCCTACGAAGTTACGGTTGGTTGTGGAGACACAGCGCTCTCCCTCCGCAAGGATGCCCATGTAACCGCCAAGGCAGGGACCGCAGGTAGGTGTGCTCACAATAGCACCTGCCTCGAGGAAGGTCTTTAAGAGTCCCTCCTCCATGGCCTGCAGATAGATTGCCTGGGTTGCGGGGATCACGATACAGCGCATTCCCTTTGCAACATGTCTGCCCTTTAAGATCTCAGCCGCACATCTGAGGTCGTCCAGGCGGCCGTTTGTGCAGGAGCCGATGACAACCTGGTCAATGGCAATTTTGTCCATCTTTTTGATCTCATCGATGGTATGTGTATTTTCGGGCAGATGGGGGAACGCAACCGTAGGACGGAGTTTGCTTAAGTCAATGGTATACTCCGCATCGTACACGGCATCCTCGTCCGCCTCGTAAATTTTATAGCTTCTCGTGGAATGCTCCTTCATATAGCTTTCCGCCAGGGCATCCACAGGGAAGATCCCGTTCTTTCCGCCTGCCTCGATCGCCATGTTGGCAATGGTGAAACGGTCATCCATAGTAAGGTTTGCAATGCCGTCACCCACAAATTCCATGGACTTGTACAGAGCGCCGTCAACGCCGATCATGCCGATGATATGTAAGATCACATCCTTACCGCTGACATACTTTGCGGGCTTTCCGGTCAAAATAAATTTAATTGCCGCAGGCACCTTGAACCATGCCTTGCCGGTAGCCATTCCGGCTGCCATATCCGTACTGCCAACGCCTGTGGAAAAGGCACCCAGGGCGCCGTAGGTACAGGTGTGGGAATCTGCGCCGATGATCACATCTCCCGCTACAGTAAGACCTTTCTCGGGAAGCAGGGCGTGCTCAATGCCCATCTGTCCCACTTCAAAATAATTGGTGATCTCATTCTTCCGTGCGAACTCTCTGACACATTTGCAGTGCTCTGCCGACTTGATATCCTTGTTTGGCACGAAATGATCGGGTACCAGAGCGATTTTATCCTTGTCAAAGACACCCTTTGCGGTAAATTTGTCCATTTCCTTAATGGCAACAGGGCTTGTGATATCATTGCCCAGCACCAGGTCGAGATCCGCCTCGATCAGCTGCCCGGCCTCCAACTTTTCAAGTCCCGCAGCATGGGCGAGGATCTTTTGCGTCATTGTCATTCCCATTTTTCCTACCAACCCTTTCCTATTATTATTTTTATTCTCGTATTCTTATTCTAAGCCGTCCGGAAGACGAAGCAATCTTCCGGGGTTATGATAACACAGATACGGATTTTGTTCAAATACAACTTATTTTCTTTTCCGTTGCCGTCAGCTCTGAATCTGTTTCATGTTGTAGAAAATTCCCTTTTGCGCCATCAGCTCATCATAGCTGCCGTACTCCACACACTTTCCCTCGTTGATGACTGCTATTTTGTCGGCGTCTCTTATGGTCGACAGCCTGTGTGCCACGATGAAGGTCGTCCTGCCTTTGGTAAGATTGGTCACCGCCTCCTGGATCAGTTTTTCGGAGATGCTGTCCAGAGCGGAGGTCGCCTCGTCCAGCAGGATGATCCGGGGATCGCGGATCAGCGCTCTTGCAATAGAAATCCTCTGTCTCTGTCCCCCGGAAAGCTTACCGCCGTGCTCTCCCACCATGGTGTCCAGCCCCTTTGGCAGGGAGGCGATCAGATCCTTTAAATTTGCCGCCTCGATCACCTCATTCAGTTTTTCCTCCGTCAGATTTTCACAGCCGTAGACGATGTTCTCTCTGATGGTTCCGGAAAACAGAATGGAAGTCTGCGGCACCACAGCCAGGTGTTTGCGGTAGGTGCGCAGGTCGATCCTGCTCAGGTCATGGCCGTCCAATAACACTCTGCCTCCGGTGGCGAGATAAAAGCCGTTGACCAGATTTAAGATCGTGGACTTTCCGGCGCCGGATTCTCCCACCAGCGCGATGGTCTCTCCCTTCTTCACTGTCAGATTCAGCCCGTTTAAGGTATCCTGCTCTCCATCATGGTATCTGAAATGCACATCCTCGAAGACAAATTCGCCCTCCACCTTCCCGATGGGCTCCTTCCCGTCATTGTGCTCGATATCCTCGGAGAGCAGCACTTCGCCGATGGAGTTCACAGACTCAATCCCCTTTGCAATCGTCGGCACCAGGGTGATGATGGCGGAAACCTGGTTCACGATCGTCGAAAAATAGCTTTGGTAGAGGGTGATGTCTCCGGCAAGGATCCTGCCCCGAAATGCCAGGTAGCCCGTAAAGGCAAGGCAGATCACCTGAAAGACCTGAAAGACAGCCCAGCCGACTGAGCCAAAGAGCGCCTGAATCAGATCCAGCTTGTAGCCTTTCTCCGCCACTGCGAAGAGCTGCCCGCTCATCTTCTCCACTTCCTCTTCCTCCAGCGCATGGGCGCGGGTCACCGGGATCAGTTCCACCATCTCCATGACACGGGCGCTGGTCTCCTCCATCTCCTTTCGGAATTCGCGGTTACGCTTTTTCATGATGCTGCGGAAGGACACCATCGTGACTGCGGCAACCGGCGTCGTCACAAGGAAAAAGAGGAAGACAACCATGCTTCGCTGAATGGTGACGACCAGTGCAACGCTGATGTTTAAGATGATGTTTAAAATACTCATGAACATCTGCGTGGAAAGTCCCTCCACAGCCTCCACATCGCGGATGATCTTGGACTGCAGCCGCCCGGACTGGGATTCAATATGATAAGAGATGGAAAGCTGCTGCAGCTTCCGGATGAGCGCCTTCCTCAGACCCGTCTCCGCATATCTGGTACATTGGCTTTTGTAATCCGTGTAGAGATAGTTCATGGGGACATTCAGCAGGATCAGAAAAAACATCAGTACCGCATAAAAAATAATGTGTTTCGTGCTGTCCGGATTTCCCACTGTAATGTCGTTGATGATATTGGCGGTGACAATGGGAAGTGCCCAGACACAGGCATGCTTTAATGCAAAAAAGACAATCGCAAATGCAAATTTATGGTAATTACCCTTATAAAGACGAAAAAGAATCGCAAGCGGATGACCCTGGTGGTTTCTGTAGCACTCAATAAACCAGCGTTCCGACTCGACTCCTTTCGGCGCCTTCATCTTCTTTTCAAATGAAACCATGACAAACTTCCTCGAAAAGGGGATGCAGAATCTGCATCCCCCAAATTATTATGTTATATATGATTATGTAAAAAACAAGATAGCGCTTAGTTGTTGATCAGCTTATCAGCCTCATTGTTCCAGCTGTAGAGCTTTCTGATCTCCGCACCGACTCTCTCGGAAGGATGCTCGCTCGCAAGCTTTCTCATAGCCTTGAAGTGAACCTGCTTTCCTGCGGGAGACATGTCAAGCAGGAACTCCTTTGCGAAGGTGCCGTCCTGAATGTCGCTCAGGATCTTCTTCATGGTCTTCTTGGTCTCCTCGGTCACAAGCTTGGGGCCGGTCACATAATCGCCGTACTCTGCTGTGTTGGAGATAGAATATCTCATTCCTGCGAAACC
>CAYPSH010000084.1:0-6438 GCA_964413445.1 uncultured Acetatifactor sp. | reverse complement strand
ATCAAAGTGATAAGAAGGTTTTGTTATCTGTCCAGAATCTGGATGTTGTCTTTAAGAAGGGCAAAAAGCACTTTAAGGCAGTAGATAATGTAAGCTTTGACATTTATAAAGGAGAGACGCTTTCCCTGGTGGGAGAATCCGGATCGGGTAAGACTACCGTGGGGCGTGCCATCGTCAGGATCAACCCCTGCTCCGCAGGAGAGATCTACTATGACGGAAAGAAGATTTCCGGAAAACTCTCAAGAAAAGAGGACAAAGAGGTTGTCCGCAAGATCCAGATGATCTTTCAGGACCCTTCGGCTTCCCTGAATGAGAGAGCAACAATTGATTATATCATCTCGGAAGGCTTATATAACTTCCATTTATACAATGATGAGAAGGAACGTGTGGCAAAGGTCGAGGAGATCACGAAGGAGGTTGGACTCCTTCCCGAGCATCTGACCCGTTATCCCCACGAGTTCTCAGGAGGACAGAGGCAGCGTGTGGGCCTTGCCAGATCCATCGTCATGGAGCCCGAATTCATCATTGCCGATGAGCCCATATCCGCACTGGATGTCTCCATCCGTGCCCAGGTGCTCAACCTCCTCAAGAAATTCCAGGTGGAGAGGGGCCTGACCTACCTGTTCATCGCCCATGATCTGTCCATTGTGCGCTTTATCAGCGACAGGATCGTCGTGATCTATAAGGGCAGGATCATGGAGATCGCGGAGTCGGAGGAGCTGTTTGAGTATCCGCTCCATCCGTATACGAAGTCGCTGATCTCTGCGATTCCCATTCCCGATCCTCTGATCGAGAAGAAAAAGAAGCTGTTGGTCTATGATCCTGCTATGCATGATTATTCCGCAGAGCAGCCATCGCTTGTGGACATCGGAAACGGACACATGGTATTCGGAAGTCCTGCAGAGATCGAGAAATATAAGCAGATCCGTTTTGCAGGCAAGTAAACAGGAACTTTCAAGTAACCGGACTGAATGCGCAGGCATGCGTGAAGTCCGGTTAAACTGTTTATAAGGGGCAGTGTAAAAAAGAATGGAAAAACGCAGAAATCAAACGAATCAGAGGAAAGAAAAAAGTCAAAATACAGATATAACAGACAGAAGCTTAAGGCTTCGCATCATCGCCTTTGTCGCTGCACTTCTGGTTGCGGTGGGCGCCATCACCTACGGTGTTGTCGGCATCGGCAGCAAGGAGGAGGGCTACTACGAGGTCTCGGAAAGTGCGGATGAGGAGGCTGTGCTGTACGGCAGCGGAATCGCCCTGAATTATTATTTCACGGGGAGCAGCAGCGAGATCAAGGCAGAGATGAAGCAGGTGGAGGAGGTCTACAGCAGCGCGCTGAAGCGGGCATACAAGCTGTTGGACCCTGTGAATACCTATGCAGGCTTTAACAATATCGCAGTGCTGAATGACAATCCGGGAAAAGAGATCGAGGTCAGCGAGGAGCTTGCAGATATCCTGAAGGATGCCTGGGAAAAGACGATGGAAGGCAGAGGCTATAACATGTTCGCAGGAGCCCTGTACGACCACTGGAATTCCATTCTGATCCTGGAGGATGCCTCGGTGTTTGACCCTCTTGTGAATGAAGAGGAGGCAAAACGCATAGCGCTGTTGTCGGAGGAGACCGGCGATATCAGCAATTTTACCCTTACCTTCTCGGATGGGAATCAGGTGAGGCTGGATGTGTCTGAGGAGTACGTTTCCTTCTGCGAAGCGCAGGAGGAGACAGACAATTATCTGAACTTAAACCTGCTCCATGACGCCTACATGCTGAACATTGTCACAGCACAACTGGAGAAGAGCGGATTTACAAAGGGATATCTGACCACGGACAGCGGTCTGACAGTGGCGCTGTCCGGAATGGAGGAAAGCGAGTACTGTTTTTACGGCCTCTATAACGGAAGCGTCGCGCAGGTATATGCCCTGACTGCCGCTCCCGGCTCTGCATGCAGTACGTTCAGGCAGTTTGCCTTCCGGGAGGACGAGGACAGTTACTACACGCTGGACAAGGACGGGAAGACTTACTACAGAAGTCCCTATGTGATGACCGGGGAGGCGGGTTTTGGCAATGTAGTCATGAGCTCCTGTGTGGCGACACAGGAGCAGGACATGGTCGGAGCAGTCTACACCAATATACTGCTGAACAGTGCAGAGAGCGCAGAGGCAATCGGAGAACTGTCGATCGACAACGAAAAATATGTGTATGCTTACACACTCTGCGGAGAGGAAACGCCGAGGGTGTATCTTGGCGGAGAGTGAGGGACAGGGAACGGTTCAGAGCAGGCAAGGGAACGTCGTTTGGGAACGAAATAAATTACGGAAAGTTCTTGTATATTCCGGAATATTATGATAAAATTGTCTTTGCTTGACATTAGGAGGTGTGAGATGGGAGCATTAAGAATTGTCCTTACAGTTTTGTTTATATTGATCTGTATTGCACTTGTGGTGATCGTTCTGATGCAGGAAGGCAAGTCCGCAGGACTTGGTACCATCAGTGGTGCCGCTGATACCTATTGGGGCAGGAACAAAGGCCGTTCAATGGAAGGCCGACTGGTGAAGATCACCAAGATTCTTGCTGTATTATTTATCGTGATTGCGGCAATACTGAATCTGAATGTATTTTAAAATGGATTTCTGAAACACCCTTGTGAGATTCACAAGGGTGTTTCTTTAGTCTTGCATGAAAATATCTGGGAGGAATATGGATAATCTGAGAGAGAAGAGGAAAAAAGTGATCTGTGACCTGGTGCGGGATCCGCTCTATGTCCCCATGAAGGAGAAGGAGCTGGCGGTTTTTCTGCAGGTGGCGAAGGAGGACAGGGAGGAATTCAGGGCTGTCCTGCAGGAGCTGCTCGCGGAAGGACATCTGATGCTGACGGCAAAGGGAAAGTATATGAAGTCGGACGGACGGGTGCTTACCGGTACCTTTATCAGCAATTCCAAGGGCTTTGGCTTTGTGGAGATCGAGGGGCGTGAGGAGGATCTGTTTATCCCGGAGGATAAGACCAACGGAGCCTTTCACAAGGATACTGTCCAGGTGGCGCTTCTCCCGGGGCAGACGGGAAGAAGGCAGGAGGCCAGTGTCTTAAAGATCATCGCCAGAGGCATGACCCAGATCGTGGGAACCTTCGAGCGGACCAAAGAGAATTTCGGCTTTGTGATCCCGGATAATTCCAAACTGTCCCAGGATATCTTCGTGCCCAAGGAGCGCTCCAGGGGAGCGGTGGACGGCCATAAGGTAGTGGTGGAGATCACGGATTACGGCACAGACAGAAAAAGTCCCGAGGGCAAGATCGTAGAAATCCTGGGGCATGTAAACGATCCCGGCGTGGATATCCTGTCTATCGTGCGGGGGTACGAGCTGCCTGTGGAATTCCCGGAAAAGGTAATGAACCAGGCACAGCGCGTCCCGGAGGAGGTCTCTGAGGCGGACAGAGCGGGCCGGAGAGATTTAAGGGAGCTTACGATGGTCACTATCGATGGGGAAGATGCAAAGGATCTGGATGATGCGGTTAGCCTTTCCTTCGATGGTGAAAAGTACCATCTGGGTGTCCACATTGCGGATGTGACCAACTATGTCCAGGAAAATTCCGCTCTGGACAGAGAGGCCCTAAAGCGGGGCACCAGCGTCTATCTGGTGGACAGGGTGATCCCCATGCTGCCGCACGCCCTCTCAAACGGCATCTGCTCCTTAAACGAGGGCGTTGACAGACTGGCCTTGAGCTGCCTGATGACCGTTGACAAGGGCGGGGAGATCACGGATTATGAGATATGCGAGTCGGTAATTCGGGTCAACAGACGGATGTCCTACACGGTGGTGAAGAAACTCTTGGAGGGCGAAAAAAAGAACCCGGCGCAGGTGTCAGCCGGACAGTCTGATCAGGGGAGGCAGTCGGCGCAGGAGAGGACTGAAAATCCGGTAGAGCAGGAGGAATTCTCAAGGCTGCGGGAGGAATATGCGGAGCTGATGCCCATGTTCCTGGAGATGGAAGAACTGGCGGCATTGCTTCGTGCTAAGAGGAAAAAGCGGGGGTCTATTGACTTTGACTTCCCGGAGTGTAAAATTGAACTGGACAGAGAGGGGCATCCGGTGGATATCCGCCCCTATGAGCGCAATGTGGCAACCGATCTGATAGAGGACTTTATGCTTGCCGCGAATGAGACGGTGGCACAGCATTTTTACTGGATGGAGCTGCCCTTTGTGTACCGTGTCCACGATGTGCCGGATGCGGACAGGATACGGAAGCTGTCCGTCCTCATCAACAATCTTGGTTATTATATGAAATCCATGGGCAGGAACGGCTCCAAGGTGGGAAGCGAAGAGGTGCATCCGAAGGAGATCCAAAAGCTGCTGGCAAAGGCCGCGGGCACTCCGGAGGAAGCCATGATCAGCAGGCTTACCCTGCGAAGCATGAAGCAGGCGAAATACAGTGTGGAGTGCACCGGGCATTTCGGGCTTGCCTGCTCCTATTACTGCCATTTCACCTCCCCTATCAGGCGGTATCCGGATCTGCAGATCCACCGTATCATCAAGGAGCAGCTTCGCGGCAGACTGAACGAGGAAAGAATACAGCACTACAGGGAGATCCTGCCCGATGTGTGCAGGCAGTCCTCCGAGAGAGAGAGGCGGGCAGATGAGGCGGAGCGGGAGACCGATAAGCTGAAAAAGGTGGAGTATATGGAGAGCCGCATCGGTGAGACCTATTCCGGTGTGATCTCCGGCGTCACCGGCTGGGGGATTTATGTGGAACTGCCAAACACGGTGGAAGGACTTGTCCATGTGTCAAAGCTAAGGGGCGATTATTTTTACTACAACGAGAGCACCTGCGAGATGGTGGGAGAGGCCACGGGAAAGACCTACAAGCTGGGAATGCCCGTCACTGTCTGCATCGACGACTGTGACAGATTTAACAAAACGATAGATATGTCCCTTGTGGAGGGAAGCTGCGGCACTTAAGGGCATCGGCAGTCTGCGCACGGGGAAAGAAAAATTCATTTGCACAGCCTGCAGGCTGCGGAAAGGTATGGTTACGGATATGGCACAGAAAAAAGAGACGCAGAAGCTGATCGCAAACAATAAGAAGGCTTTTCACGATTTTTTTATCGATGAGACCTATGAGGCGGGTGTGGCGCTCCACGGCACGGAGGTAAAGTCCATGCGCATGGGCAAGTGCAGCATCAAGGAGGCCTTTATCCGCATTGAAAACGGGGAGGTTTTTGTGTACGGCATGCATGTGAGCCCCTATGAAAAGGGCAACATCTTTAACAAGGATCCCCTCCGGGTGAAAAAGCTTCTGATGCATAAATATGAGATTAATAAGCTGGCCGCGAAAATCGCGGAAAAAGGCTATACTCTGGTCCCCCTGCAGGTATATTTTAAGGAGGGGAAGGTCAAGGTGGAGATCGGCCTGGCGAGAGGCAAAAAGCTCTACGACAAGCGTGAGGACATTGCCAAAAAGGATCAGCGGAGAGAGCTGGAGAGGGATTTCAAGGTCAGAAACCTGTAAGGGCAGGGAACGCTTTTGGAGCGTATAGAGATTATTACGGAGAAGAAATGAAGAGATTTATTGGCTTAATTATTTTGCTTATTTGCGCTGTCAATGTTTGTGCATGTGCACAAAAGGAAACCCTGGCGGAAGAAAGTGTAACGAAAGTAATTCCGGAATATGCTGCTTATTCCGGAACATGGACTAGCAATGGATATGATGAGAACATTATATATACTCAGGAGGGTGGTGCGATACTGTCAATCCATATAGAAAATAACCATCTCGAAGGTACTTATGTATATGTTCAGGAGAATAGCTGCAGAATAGCATCTGTAGAGGATATTGATGCTGAAATCATTGACTCAGTAGCAGAATTTGATTTTTCTGATGACGGATGGGGAAACAGTGGAAAATTAACGATTGCACTCGGAGAACAGGTGTCTGTCAATGTAGATGAAATAATCACTGATCCTGACAATACGACAGGGATGACAATATCACCGGCGGTACTTGACAGGGAAAACAGTGCAGAGACAGATACAGATGAAAATGAATATGTAAATGAAGTGAAAGACGAAAATAATATTGAACAACAGATTATGGATCTTGAATCATACTGGGCGGCAAGTAAATACTGGGATGATGTGGTGGAATGGGATGAGGATAACGGGAGATATGGGATGGATAGGCCGTTAGAACCTATATTATGTTCTGACCAAAGAGACTACACAACGGAAGAATTAAAGGATTACCCGGAAGAGATATTATATTTAGCATTAAATGAAATATATGCACGTCATGGATATATTTTTAAAGATGAAGATTTGCAAAATTATTTTATGGGACAGGTATGGTATACTCCTTTAACAGAGGGAGAAAATTTCAATGACGAAGTCTTTAATGCTTATGAAAAAGGAAATTTGAAATTGCTGTTAAAATTATTGAACAGGTA
>CAYPSH010000083.1:0-6460 GCA_964413445.1 uncultured Acetatifactor sp. | reverse complement strand
TTGTGTTCAAGTCTTGCAGATGTTCCTTTGTCTCATCCAGAAAAATCTCAAGATATTGACTTGTATCCATACTAATCCATCCCTTTCTCGTCTGTCCTCTTCACCGGGGGATTTCAGCCCCTGACTCCGACATTTAAAATGATTTCCTGCGCGATCTGATCCAGAGGCACCACCTGATCGGACAATCCGGCATCCGCAACTGCCTTCGGCATGCCGTAAACTGTGCAGGTCGCCTGGTTCTGGGAGATAACATGTACCTTCTTTTTTGCCTCCAGATTCTTAATTCCCTCCGTCCCGTCCGCTCCCATGCCTGTCAATACCACACAGACAATCTTGTCAAACCGGCTGGCGGAGAGAGATTCATACATATAGTTGGCACAAGGCTTTACGCCTTCTCTGTTGGGTTCGTCGGAATAGTGGATGGTATATTTGCCTCCCGGTGAGGTCTTCACATTCAAGTGCTTTCCACCCATGGCGATGTATACCGTACCGCGCTCCAGTTCCTCGCCTTCCGCCGCCTCCTTGACGCGGATCTCACTCAAAGTGTTCAGGCGATCCGCCAGGGAAGCCGTGAAACCCTGCGGCATATGCTGCACCAGCAGTACCGGTGCATCCAGCTGTGCGGGGAGCCTCGGGATCACCGACTGGAGAGCCTTTGGTCCTCCTGTGGAGCTCGCTATGGCAACGATCTTGCTCCCCGGAGTCTTTCCCGAAAACTTTCTGGCAATATCCGCCATCTTCCGGGTCGTCTGCGTGACCTGACGTTTCTTCTCCTCAGATTCCACGACGGGAAGCCTGCTGTTTGCCACTGCATCGAGGGTGCTCAAAAGCTCCTCTTTGAAGTCGTTTCCCCTGCAGTCCATCGCAGCGTCCGGCTTATGTATGAAATCGAGAGCTCCCAGATCCAGCGCATCCAGAGTTGTCTTTGCTCCCTCCCTGGTATCCGTGCTGGCCATCATCACTCTTGCGGGGATCTTACATTTCCTGAGCTCCCGCAAGAGCTCCAGGCCATTCATCTTCGGCATGTTGACGTCCAGCACCACCGCATCGTATTGATTGCTGCGGAGCAGATCAAGGGCCTCCAAACCGTTTGTCGCCTTTGCAACAACCTGGAATCTCTCATCACTGTTGATTATATCACAGAGCACTCTTCGCATGAGTGCAGAGTCATCAACAACCAGAATTTTTTTCGACATTACTGGGATTTCTCCTTTCTACGGCTCTTCCGCTCTGCCTCAAATATGTATTTGATGATCTCCTCGCGGGTCTCCGTATCCATATCCACGTACTGTACGCGATGTTCATAGGTCCCGGGTCTGTTCTCCAGTACCCTGGAACTCAAAACCTTTCCCACAACCTCACACTCTTTCTTCCCGCTCTTTTTCAAAAGATTATAGCTGATATAGATCAGGCTGTCCGGCTCATACCGCTGGTCGGAGACAAAGCGCAGTCCGCCGCCGCTGATGTCCACGATAACACTTTGTTTTAAGGGAAGCCCGTGTGACAGGTCACAGGGAAGGTTGTTCTCGATCGCCTGTACTTCCGTCTCCTCCAGATTTCTGGCATGCATGTCCAGCGCACAGCTGAACCTGTAGTATTCTCTCCTCTGATACTTTCTCAGGTTGCTTGTCAGCTCCGCCACCATGATATAAACATTGTTGCTCTTGTATCTGTCTATAATGCGCGCAAAGCACTGGTACAGACCTGTATCTCCGTAAAGCACCATGTCATACTCCGTGTCAACCGGCAGCAGGACAAGTTTTGTCTTCTCCATCGGCATGACGATCTCCAGAGTGTCCTCAGAGAGGATACTCTGCACCTGACTGGTGTACATTTTTTTCTTTTTATCCGCATTCTGATCAGCCGCGGGATTTCCCACAGCCATCATTTCCACTTTGTTCCCTCCGGTAATAAACTTAGAAAGCATAAATCTCACCCCGTACGTCATTCATCTGATACTGTAATACTATATAAAATACATCGTTTTTTCATCTCTTTGTGCTTGTGATATAGGAGAAGAAGGCTGCCATGCCCCGCGCAGGCTGACGCCCTGTCTCTTCCTTTCCCATAAGTGTGGCTGCCATCTTCTCAAATGCCTGGGAGGACCTGGCAGAGGGACTCTGCATGGCAACCGGCAGCTGCTGCATCACGGACCTGGCCAACTGTATGTCCTCAGGCACACAGCCCAGGTAGGACATGGGGATCTTCAGATACCGGGACACCACTGCATTCAGCTTTTCAAACAAAATCTCTCCTTCCGATTCCTTTTCCACGCGATTGGCGACCATCTTGACCTTGGTAGCCGACTCGTCAAACCTCGGATGCCTGTACAGTGCCTTTAAAAGGGAGTAGGAATCCGTGATGGAAGTGGGCTCCGGTGTGGTCACCAGAAGGATCTCCCCACTGGCCACCAGAAACTCCAGCACAGCATCCGAAAGCCCGGCCGCCGTATCGACTATGACAATATCCGCAATGGCATCCAGCTGCGCCAGATTCTCAATGATATAACCCAGATACTCCTGGCTTAAATTTGCCATACCTGCGATCCCGCTTCCCCCCGAGATAAAGCCTACATCCATGGGACCCCAGGTGATGATCTCCCTGATATTTTTCCCCTGATAGATCAGATCGCAGAGATTATGCTTCGGGACAGCTCCGAACATGATCTCTATATTGGCGAGTCCAAAATCTGCATCCAGGATGATGACCCTCTTGTCCATCCTGCGAAACTGGATCGCCAGATTTATGGCAACATTGGATTTTCCGACGCCGCCCTTCCCGCTGGTGACAGTGATCACTCTCGCCAGTGGTTTTGCCTTGCGGCTGGCCTTTATGATTCTAAGCTGCTCTGCCTGATCCATGCCGATTCTCCTCTTCCCCCACCAGGTCTGGTTATTTATGTTCTGTGCTCAGTATGTGCTTAACCGTCTTCTGCGGATTAAAGCACTCGATGTCATCCGGAACATTTTGCCCGTATGTCACATAGGCGATGGGTCTCTCTGTGTAAAGCTTCAGGTTCAGCAGATTGCCCAGGGTAGTCGTCTCATCAAGCTTTGTAAAGATCAGCTGAAAATCATTGACCTTTCTGTAATTGGACGAAATCTCCACCAGGTCGCGGTATTTCGTCGCTGCCGAGAGCACCAGGAAACACTGGTACTCCGCATTTTTTGAGACAGTCTTTAAGAGTTTCTTCAGCTTATCCAGAAGTTCTGTATTCTGGTGGGAATGGCCTGCAGTGTCAATAAAGATATAATCAAATTCCTTGAAATCAAAAACTGCTTCCTTCGCTTCCTCCTCTGTGTAGACGACCCGGAAGGGAACCTCTAAAATATTGGCATAGGTCTTTAACTGCTCCGCCGCGGCGATCCTGTAGGTATCCGCAGTCAGCAGAGCAATTTTTTTCTGCTCGTTCATGGAAAAGTGACTGGCCAGCTTTGCGATGGTCGTGGTTTTTCCCACCCCGGTCGGCCCCATGAAGATCACAACCCTGGGTCCTTTGTCCGCAGGTACAATGCCGTCTGCCCTGCCGAACTTCAGGATCATCTTCTGGTAGACATCCCCCAGGATATAATCAATGGGAAGGTTTGGCTTGTCCGTCTTCCCCGCATCATCCACGATCCTGTTTGCATATTTCTCGTCCACCTCGTTATCCAGCATCGTATTGTACAGAAGCCTTAAGAAGCGTTCCTGCTCGGAGGGCTTTCTCTCTTCCGGCTCTTTTTTTTCTTCCCTTTCAGGGGACATATCCTCCGAAGTCATCTGCTTTTCCTGCTCAGCATCGGCCTCCTTCAGCCGGCTGACCAGAAATGTCTCCAGGCTGTCCAGCTTCTTCTCAATGTTCTGCGAGCTTTCGTTCATGGCGTTGACAACATTTTTTGTCTCCTTCATGTCCTTCACAAGCTTTTCCGCACCCGGAGACGTGACCTTTGCTTCGGCATGTGCCCCTTCGTTCTGTTCTCTATTAGCGGACCGCAAAGAGGCGCGGTCGTCCTCCAGCGCCGCCGTCACTTCCACTGTTCCCGGGCGCAAAAGCCTCGACAGTCCCTTTTTGTGAATCGTTCTGGCGTTCATAATGACAAGGCCGTTTCCCAGTTCTTTTCTGGCAGCCTCCGTCGCTTCTTCTTCTGTTTTGCCCGTAAATTTTTTTATGATCATTATGCTGTTACCATCCCAACTGACTGCAGTTCAACATTAGATTCCACTTCATTGTAGGAAACCACTACCAGATCCTTAAAGTAATCTTCGGTAAGTCGTTTAAAGTACATTCGCACGATCGGAGAAGTGATAACAATGGGACTCTTGCCCAGATTTTCCAGCTTCTGGACCTCCTTCCCCACCGAATTCATGATCGCCTTGGATCTGTCGGGATCAAGGTTTAGGAAAGCCCCGCTCTCTGTCTGCTTGACGCTGCCCATGATCTCCTGTTCTATCTTCGGGTCGAGGGTCACCACGCTGGTCGTCTCATGGGAAGGAAAATATTTGGTGGAAATTGCCCGCTTCAGGCTCTGGCGCACATATTCCGTCAAAATATCCGTATCCCGTGTAGTGGGCGCATAGTCCGCCAGGGTCTCCAAGATAGTCAAAAGGTCTCTGATGGAGATGCCCTCCTTCAGGAGATTCTGAAGGACCTTCTGGATCTCTCCTATTCCCAGTACCTTCGGAACCAGCTCCTCCACCAGGGAAGGGTTCGACTCCTTCAGGTTGTTGATCAGGTTCTGTACATCCTGACGGGTCAGAAGCTCCGCAATGTGCTGTCTGATGATCTCCGTCAGATGGGTCGCAATGATGGAGGGCGGATCCACGACCGTATAGCCCAGACTTTCCGCTCTTTCTCTCTGTCCCTCCGTGATCCAGATCGCCGGGAGATGGAAGGATGGCTCAAAGGTAGGGATACCTGCGATCTCCTCCTCCACGTAGCCGGGATTCATTGCCATGTAGTGGTCAAAGAGGATTTCGCCCTCGCTGACCTGTATCCCCTTGATCTTGATGATATACTGGTTCGGATTCAGCTGGATATTATCCCTCAGACGGATGATAGGCACAACGGTACCGAGTTCCAGTGCGATCTGCCTTCTTATCATTACCACTCTGTCGAGCAGGTCACCGCCCTGATTTACGTCTGCGAGCGGTATGATGCCATAGCCGAATTCCAGTTCGATAGGGTCAACCTGCAGCAGGCTGTTCACATTCTCCGGCTGCCTGATCTCCTCGGCGGACGCTTCCTCCGCATCCACCTCCTGCTCGATACCCTCTGTCTCCAGATTGGACGCCATCATTCTGCCGCCTATGATAAACAGCATCCCCAGCCCCACAAAGAGAATGGTGTTCAGGTCAGTGACAAGACCTAAGAACGCCAGGGTAGCTCCCACAAGATACATCACCTTGGGCACGCCGAAGAGCTGTTTGATGATAGCGGGTCCAAACTCAGCCTCCTTGCCGCCCTTGGTCACAAGGATACCTGTGGAGAGAGAGATCAGCAGGGAAGGGATCTGGCTGACCAGTCCGTCACCTATGGTGAGGATACCGTAATTGTCCAGTGCCGCAGTGACAGTCATGCCGTTTCTCAACACGCCCATGGCGATACCGCCTACGATATTGATCACCGTCAGCAAAAGGCCTGCGATGGCATCTCCCTTTACGTATTTCACAGCACCGTCCATAGAACCGAAAAAGCTGGACTCCTGCTGGATCTTGTCACGCCTTGCCTTTGCTTCCTTATCGTCGATGGCGCCCGTGTTCAGATCCGCGTCGATTGCCATCTGCTTGCCGGGCATTGCATCCAGTGTAAATCTTGCAGTCACCTCTGCCACACGCTCGGAACCTTTATTGATGACAAGGAACTGGATCATGATCAGGATGATGAAGATGATGGCTCCCACGATCAGGTCGCCGCCGCCCACAAACTCACCGAAGGTGCGGACCACATTTCCGGAGGTTCCCGTCGTCAGGATCAGCCTCGTGGAAGAGACATTTAAGGCGATCCGGAAAATAGTCGTAAGCAGCAGGACCGTCGGGAAATAGGACATATCCAGCACTTCCTTTATAAACATGCAGACAAACAGGATGGTAAAGGCAAGCGCTATGTTGAACGCCATCAGCACATCCAGGATGGCCGCCGGAAGAGGCACAATAAGCATGATAAACGCAACCAGAACATAGATTGCCACAATGGCATCCGTTTTTGCCAGTCTCTGATTCATACGTCCACTCTCCTTTTCTGTTCCCTCTTGCGTATTAAATCTTTCCCTTCAGGTGGTAGACAAAGGCGAGCACCTCTGCCACAGCCTGATACAACTCCGGCGGAATCGCCTGCCCGATGTCCACATTGGCATAAAGCATTCTGGCAAGCGGCTTGTTTTCCACGATCTCAATGTCATTCTCCCTTGCGACCTCTTTGATCTTAGCCGCCATATAGTCCTCGCCTTTCGCGATGACGATCGGGGCGTCAGACACCTCAGGA